>JAFQNY010000009.1 GCA_017395765.1 bacterium | reverse complement strand
AGTAGGTCAGGCAGCGCCTGACAAAGAAGTTAATGTCAAGCAATACTTGACCTACAAACTTGTAATAGTAAATTATTCTTTATATTTAATAGCATCTGTATCAATTGGAGTATGTTCTATATATACATTATCCTTTTGGATTCCCCAAGCATAATTCGTTCGTGTCACAACATCTTCCTCATCTGATACTATGTTTACATTTGAATGACTGGTTGATATATATTCTTTTTTGCCATCTCCGGCATCAATTGTAAATGAGGAATAGTCCCTGTCTGTATCTCCCAAATGACTGACTCCGACATAATTTATTTCGGGATCAAATTTAAATTTTCCTTCAGTGAGTCGCAATATACTTAAAAGGCATTCTTCATCCTTTGAATCCGAAAAAGTAACTTTTTGAACCTGAGAGTGCACTCTTGCAAGACCATCTTGTACCCATAACGGTTGATCTTTAAATTCAAAATATCCTGCATCAGTCCAAACACAGTTTATTGAGCCTTCTTCAGTAGTTTTTCTTTCAGACCTTTTAATTTCAACTCCCGAAAATCTAACATTTCCAATATATTGTTCACCAATTTCGCCGCTCATGATTACCTCACTTTCTTCTATAGTTCTTTAATGTATTTATCGACATTACTTGGGAAAACTTTAGAAATTTTATCGATATTGTTACAAATATTTACAAAATGTCTGGGCTACGGTAAATTAAAATTTTCCGTAGCCTAACTTTTGAATTATTAATATATATAACAAAATTATTTTAAACCTTACACCAACACAAACAAAGCGACTGCGATTGTGGCAAAGATTAATGATACAATAGTAAACTCTATTACAATTCTTTTTTCGGAGTGTCCACAAAGCTCAAAATGATGATGAATAGGTGACATTTTAAAGATTCTTTTTCCTGTTAATTTGAAGCTTGAAACTTGAAGAATTACGGATAATGTTTCAAGCACGAATACTCCGCCAAAGATTGCCAAAAGTAATTCACATCTGCCTAAAATCGCCAAAGTTCCAAGTAAACCGCCTAATGCTAATGAACCGGTATCGCCCATAAAGACTTCTGCTTTAGGTTTATTAAATCTTAAAAATCCTAAAGACGCACCGATTACTGCAGCGCAAACAATTGCGACAACATCATGACCACCAAGTTTTGCAATGATTCCGCAAGCTAAGAACGCAGGAATGCCGACAGATGTTGCAAGTCCGTCTAATCCGTCGGTTAGGTTATATGCATTTGATGCTCCTGTTACTATAAAAACTGCGAAAATTGGATATAGCCAGCCGATATCGAAAGATAAGCTTCCTAAAACAACCACTGTTCCATAATTTTGCATTGCAAACAATGTAGGAATAAGTGCTATTAAAAATTGTCTAACCAATTTCCCTCTGGGAGAAAGTCCTTTATTTTGACAGCCTTTGAGTTTCAAATAATCATCCTGAAATCCGGCAAGTGCCATAAATAAAAGAGTTATTAAAATAATCCAAGCTGAATTATCCATTTTTTGCGCCATTAAAAGTGTTATTATTGAAGCTGTTATAATCGCAATAATTATAAACACCCCGCCGGTTGTCGGAGTACCGGCTTTTTTTGCGTGAGCTTCAGGAGCTACATCAAGAATATATTGTCCGATAGTTTTCTTTTTTAGAAAATCTATATAAGGTACTCCGAAAAGCAAGCATAAAACTAAACTTAAAAGTACTGCAACTCCAATCATTATCATAGTGTTTCTCCTTTTGGTTTATATTAAAATCTTAACTCAAAAAAGAAAATTAAACCAAATTTGTAATATTGTCTCGTGTGATTACTGCATCGTAGTTTTTATAACCAAGGATTTTTATGATTTCATCGGAATGAGCTCCGACAAGTTTTTTACACTCTTCAGAATCATAGTTAACCATTCCACGAGCTATTTCAACTTCATTCTCATCACAAATAGAAACTACTTCACCTTGTTTAAATTCGTTTATAACTTTTACAATTCCAATCGGCAAAAGGCTTGTACAGTTTTCTATAATAGCTTTTTTTGCTCCTTCATTAACTATAATTTTTCCAAGAACATTTGTTGCATAGCCAATCCAGCGTTTTCTGCCCGAAAGGTTTTCACTGGTCGGAATAAACATTGTACCTAATTCTTCTGCGTTGAATATTTTATCAATGACATAAGGGATTTTTCCGTTTGCGATAAGTACTTTTCCGCCAAATCTGGTTACAAGCTTCGCTGCTTCAAGTTTTGTTTTCATCCCGCCACGACCGCCGTCAGAAGCGCCTGAGCCGAGTTCTAAGATTTCATCATTTACACATTCGACTTCTTTAATAAATTCAGCATCCGGGTTTTCTTTTGGATTAGCGGTGTAAAGCCCGTCTATATCTGATAACAGAATCAATAAATCAGCGTCTAATTCGCTTGATACTAAAGCTGAGAGCTTGTCATTATCAGAAAAACAAACTTGCATTCCCGCCAAAATATCATCAAGCTCTATAGTTGAAACCGTATCGTTTTGGTTAATAATCGGAACAACATTCATCTCAATAAGTTTGTTTAAAGTTGTTCTTAAGCTCAAATACCTGTGACGAGTTGAGAAATCATCTTCGGTTAAAAGAATTTGCGCAACAGGAATCTCGTATGTTGCAAACCCCGTTTCATAATATGACATTAAACGACTTTGTCCTATGGCTGCACAAGCTTGTTTAACACCGTCACCGTCAGTTGAATCAAGATTAAGCTTCTTTTTGCCTAATCCTACCGCACCGCTTGTAACCACGATTACTTCTTTGCCTGCTTTTACAAGCTTTGCTATTCCTTCAATAAACGAATAAATCCGACTTACTGCGATTTCACCGTCATCATTTCTCAGAACATTTGTTCCGAGTTTTATTACAATTCTTTTAACATCTATAAAATCTTTACGTTGCATTGCTTGTTCCTTTTCCCTTGACAAAATAGTCGTTATAATAAATAATATAAATATAGGGAATCGGAGCATAATGTTCCAGATTATACTCCGTCCACTGTTCTCTATAAAGCAGTTAAAGAACTTAAAAGTAGTAACAGTAGTATTGTTGCTACTTTTATTAGTAATTTAACACCCATAGTCGCTCCCTCCTTTCTAGCTGAATTCCACCTATTACTGTTGTGCTAGAGTTGGGAGTTTTTTCACGGATCATTCCCTTATTCAATTATTAATGTGCTGAATAGATTTGTTTAAAAAAGTCAAATCTAATTATTCATTATCTTATCCCTAAAACCCCATAACTTTTAAAACATCGTTCAGCTCTGCAGAAGTCTTTTTGACATCTGAGTTTGAGTATTTAATTGCGTTGTCAGGATCTTTTAGTCCGTTTCCGGTCAAGATACAAACAATATCAGTTCCCTGTTTAACAAGCCCTTCTGAATGCGCTTGAATTAATCCTGCAACCGATGCTGCGCTTGCCGGTTCACAAAGAACGCCTTCTGTAGATGCTAACATTTTATAAGCTTCAACTATTTTTTCATCACAAACACAACCGATTTTTCCGTTGCTTTCATCTCTTGCATTCTCAGCTTGTTTCCAACTTGCAGGGTTTCCGATACGGATTGCAGTTGCTAAGGTTTCAGGGTTCATTATTCTTTCGCCCCTGACAATCGCAGCTGCACCTTCTGCTTCATAGCCCATCATTTTAGGTAAATTATTTATAACTCCTGCTTGATTATATTCTTTATATCCTTTCCAGTAAGCAGTTATATTACCTGCATTACCAACAGGGATAAAATGATAATCAGGAGCTTTTCCTAAGGCGTCACAAATCTCGAATGCGCCGGTTTTTTGACCTTCAATTCTATAGGGATTAACTGAATTAACCAAAGTTATAGGGTGAGTTTCAGAAATTGCTCTTACACATTCTAATGCTTGGTCAAAGTTTCCTTGAATCGCAATAATCTCTGCACCATACATCATTGCTTGCGAAAGTTTTCCTAAAGCAATATAACCATCAGGAATAAGAACATAGGTTTTTAAACCTGCTTTGGCGCCATAGGCAGCAGCTGATGCGGATGTATTACCGGTTGAAGCGCAAATAATCGCATTTGAGCCTTCTTCCTTAGCTTTTGTAACTGCCATAGTCATACCACGGTCTTTAAAACTTCCTGTCGGATTACATCCTTCGAATTTTAGATATAAATTACATTCTAAGCCCAGTTTTTTTGCTAAATTATCAGCTTTTATTAATGGTGTGTTACCTTCGTTAAGAGTAACAATAGGTGTTGAATCAGTAACGGGTAAATATTTTCTGTATTTGTTAATCAAACCTTGGTAATACATAATTTTCTCCTTATTTATTAACTCAAATATACCATATTTGTTACGGAATGTAAAAGGAATAGGCAATTTTAAGAGAAATAAAAACTTTATAAATATAAGGGGAATTATTCACGAGGGAATTAAATATGCCAATAAAAACCGATTCTATACAAACAGGCTTGCCGTTATTTTATAAAACGGATTTTGTTAAAACTAATAATGATTCTGTACAGCTTTTTCAAACTTCTGATTCAAAAGTTGTAACTGATATTTTTGAATCAAGAACTAATATACAAAATATTGAAACAACAGAAGAAAATAAAAAAGCTAAAAGAAAAAAATGGTTAATTGCTGCAGGTATTACCGTTGGAGTAATAGCAATCGGAGCAACAATTGCTTATTTAACGAAAAAGACTCCAACCAAAATTGCCGGAGATTTACCGGAAACACTAGCAAAAATCGATGATTTTGATGTCTTTAAAAATTTAAAAATGTGTAAAAATTTGTCTATGGCAGAAAAAGAAACTGCATATAAGACATTAATGAGATGTGGTAATAAAGATATCTTTTTAGGAACTTTGAGTGGTGATAAACCAATGTCAATGTTGTCAGCCGTAAAAAAAATAGATGATATAAACGGGAGTCCTTTAGAGGTTCTAAAAAAGTTAGATTTAGGTGATGACATCGTTTTTGTAAAAGCTAACCATTGGAATGACGGTTGTTCTTATAAATTTTTCAATGACTATATTATTAATAAAAAAAATTTATTTAATGTAATTAAAAATAATAAAAAGCTCTATATTTCTCAATTAAACTTAAAGAAAAATGCTTCTATAAAAGATATTTACAAGGCTTTAGTTGATTTTTCTAAAAAGAATAACGGATTACCTGATGATTTACTTGGGGTTTCCTTGGGATTTCCTAAGTATGATTCAATGATTTTTAACCTAGAAAGTTTTGTATCAAAAAGAGATAGATTAGCGCCTGATTATATAGAAAAATTATTAGCAACATTTAAAAGAGAAGATTTTCCATACAAAAATCTTGATAAAAAAACATTAAAAACATTGGAAAATTATATTAAAAATATTAATCAAAAAAAGTTTGAAAATATTAGAACAACAGGTTCTTATTACGATGGATTATATGAATTTATAAACTTTTGTGACGACACAAAAGAGCTCGAACGTATAGCAAAAGCAACTACTAATTTTAAAGAAACTTTTGGATTAATTTAACCTTTCATTACACGTATTAAGTAGTAGGGTAGAGTTCAGTCTAACGAAAAAGAATAGTGTTTACTATCTAAAATCCCCTCTACTTTGCTTTTTAATTAGCGGGAGACGAGGCTCGTGTCTTGTTCGCTCGCGTTTAACGTGCCTACGGTTTTTGCTTCAAAGAATTTCATTCTTGTATTTTAACACTCGGTTTGAGAAGAAAGAACAGTGGACTTGATAATTTTAAATGTAGGTCAAGCATTGCTTGACATTAAATTTATTGTCAGGCTGTGCCTGACCTTGCTTAGCGATTTTATTTGCAACTTGTATTTCTCGACTTTGTATTATGTGTGAATGTGTATTTATAATAATACGCTGGCATGGTAATGGGGTGAGATTCTGATATAATAGATTTGTAGGGCTTGCACAATGCAACTTCGTCACACACGATTTTCAGAGAAATTGGACGAAAGGAGGCGAGCTATGGTTGACAAAATAATAATGCTATTACTAGCATTCGCAATCGCAGTAATAGCATTAAAATTGAATCAACTGTAGGGTGCAGAGGGCTTCTAAGGCTTGCTTATCTCTTAGGAGCTCCGCCCTACTTCTACATTATAAACGATCAAACCAACAATTTCAAGTGATGTGGATGAAATTCCTTTAATTATAATAACTTAGTGTTAATATTTCTTAACTTATTAAGCAATTATTGAGCCTAGTAAGACTTTATATAAGTATAGGGAATTATTAGGGGATATTTATATGATAACTTTAGGTAAAATGATTTATAAATTAACTGGTTACATGACTAAAAAAGAACTTGTACGAAATGCTCGTGCAGTCGGTAAACAAGCTTGCACTAGAATGCAAGAGACGGGGAGAAATTTATCTTCTACTGAAATTAGCGAAATCTTAAGCGGTGCAATTGGTAAAAAAGGTGCAGCAAAAATTGAAATATCAGGTGACAAAGCTTCTTTAGTTGACGCTATAGTAAAAAATTTTGGATTTCCTAAATCTTCAGCAGAAATGGTTGCTGATAATTGTCTTTCAGCAGCTTTGGGAAAAGGAATTGGTAACAAAACTCACTTGAACATACAGGTATCTAATATGCCAATGCACAAAAGTGTAAATATAATACCTCACGAAACAGAGCACGCCCTTCATAGAACTTTTAGTTTTGATATGCTTTTTACCAAGTTTTTGGAAAAGACATCTTGGGGTAGAAAATATTTACAAAAAATGATGACTAAATCAGAAATGATAAATAATAAAAATATAATACTACAAGGTAACCTAATGAATTTAACAGGCTGGAACGATGGTGCAGGAGGAATTGCTTCAGAAATGACTAGAGCAGATGCCTTGTTTGAAGTTACTAAATGTTCAGATATACAAATATTACGAGAACAGATTAAAAAAATACTATATGAAATGAAGGTTCTTGAAATAGGCAATGATAAACAAAATAATTTAGTTCTAAAATCTGCAATCGCAGGTTTAAAAGATGAATCAAGGGCATATAATGTAGGGGCACATATTGAAAGACTATACAGACAAGGTTTGCAAGATGGTTCACATATTGCTACAACAAAATCAGAAGTTATTGCTGATATTTATGATGAAGCTGTACAGGTTATGAAAAAGGAAAGAAGACATATTCAAAAGAATAGATTAAGAGAATTCTTTGGTCTGAAAGCTAATCGTAGTAAAGAACATGAAATTCTTGATTCATTTCAATCAAGTCTTAGTATAAAATCAAGACCTGCCACGGCAGATGAGATATTAAGCATGTTTAAGGCAAAGGTTATTTCAGCTGAAGAATGTGAAATGATTCTTAAAAATCAAGGGACATACACAGAAGAAATCGGAAAAGTTATAAAAGGGATATCCTTAGAAGCTTAACTAATACTTAATTAAGGAGACAACTAATGGTAGTTAAACCAATAATAAATATAGTAACTAAATATACTGATGATATTGTTGGTTTTGGCGTGCGTAAATGGACAAAACCTACAAGTTTTGAGGGGTTAAGATTAGTACCACAAGCTACTTGTGATGTATTTAAAGCAAGTGGCGTTAAAGACTATTTATCAGCAGATTTCATTAAAAGTTTATT
>JAFQNY010000008.1 GCA_017395765.1 bacterium | reverse complement strand
TTTCTTTTATCTTGTCAAAATAGAATGATTCAATGAAATTCGTTGCATCAGCTTTTAAGGTTGCTAAACAAAGGTCGATTGATGTTTTTTGCAAAGTGTATTCCGTATAAATCGGAGTTCTTAATAGACCTTTGATTTTACTGTGTACAGGCAAATTGTTTGGAGTAATAAATACGAAATTGGGTTTAATGTTTTTGAATTTATCAAAATACAGTTCCAAAGTTTGAATAGCAGTGTCGTCCAAGTTTTCAAATCCGTCAACAATAATCACGGTGTTTGACATTATTGATAATAAATTTGACCATTGTTCCATGTATGCAAATCTTGCATCTTCAGGAGTCATTGCTTTTAACGCTTTTGAGGAAAGAAATTCAAAAAGAGGTTTGAATAGTTTTAAAGAATTTGCAGGGATTTGTTCTGCGTTATTAAAGGCTCTATGAAAGGAAAGTCCGAAGAATTCTTGGAAGACAGCTTTGAAAAATCCCCAAGGTTGATAATTCATTTCCGGAGTGCAAGTAATATTTAAAACCTTGTAACTTCTATTAATAAAAATTTCTGTTAAATCTGCCGAAGAAACTTCTAAATTTGAAGATGTTCTTATAGAAATTATCTTACCTTTGTTGTTTAAATCTATAGATGCTAAATTATCTAAGACACCCAAATATGATGTGCGTTCAAAAGAGCATTTCGCATTAATATCAAATACTTTAAAAGAGTATAAATCTTTTTCGGAAGTATTGTCCGTTTGTTTAAGATTAGTAGGCTTTATATCAATTTGTTTATCTTCGGATTTTTTTTCCGGAGGCAATATATAAGAGTCCAAAATTACTTCATAAAGCATTAAGGATTTACCGTTGTTTTCTATTGAAAATAATGAATCTGTTTTGTAATTTTTATTTATTTGGTCTCTTACATACTGATCCAAAATCAATTGAAAACCTTTTAGATAAGCCTTAGAATCTTTGCGTGAAGTTAAAAGTTTTACTTCGTTTTCAAAGGTTATTAGGTCTAATAGCTCAGACGCATCTTTTTTTATAATTGAGAGTGTAAGATTTAGCGGAGTCCCGATTTCTTGGATTACATTTGAGTTTAGCTCTGCAAAAGAATTGATAATTTTAAGTGCAAGTCTTGTTGCTTTATCGGAAGATGTAGCAAAAGACAGCTCCTTATTCATATTTATAACAAAAATATCATCATAGATTATAAGCTTAGATTCGGTTTTTTTTATTTGAGCCAATAGAAGATTTTTTAATTTATATAAAAATTTTTCATATAAATCTCTTGTCTTGAGTAAGCTTCTGATGGTTTTTAATCCGTTAAACTTGATAATTATAGCGGCAAATTCATCTGATTCACACTCTTGAAGAGCGAGAGATGATGTTAAAGAAAAACCGCATTTCAAGCAATTCTTTTTGGTGATTGGATTTATTTTAGAACATTTGGAACACTTTACTAAGATGTTATACCCGCATTTTGAGCAAACGGAAGTTTCGCTAAGAGATGCACAATTAGGGCACTTTAATAGCACGACCTTGTGGCATTTTGGACACACGGTCTGATTAGCCGGTATTTCATGATGACATTTAGGACATTCCATCTTCTTATTTCCTCTTTTACATTATAATTCAAATTCCGAAATAATGAAATAATCTAAACGGTTTATGCTATAATATTTGTATTAATAAAACGGAATAAGTGAGAGGATTTATATGAACATAGTTACAATATTAACCGAACCTGCAATTCTTATTATTACTGCAATATTTTTAGTGTTTATAGTTACGGTTTTGGTAAATTATTCTGAAACTGAAAAACATTTAAAGTCAGTATATACTTATATGTCTACCTTGAATAAAAAAGAA
>JAFQNY010000106.1 GCA_017395765.1 bacterium | reverse complement strand
CAGGTCTCCCTAATATAACAGGAACTCTTGGTGTTATTGGATTGAGTGGAGCAACATATACAGGAGCTTTTTATTATGTTGGCAGAGGAGCCGCGCTTTCTAATAGTGGCGAAGCTGACTATATTGCAGGGTTTAACGCATCGCTTTGTTCATCAGTTTATGGAAATTCAACAACTGTTCAACCTCCTGCTCAGGGTGTCCATGTCTGCATTAAATACAAATAAGGTCAAATAAATGGAAATTTTAAATTTAAAAACAACCCCTTTAAATCAGAATAATTACAGTCAGAACTTACAAACACCAGAGTTTGTCGGCTCACTTATCACTTATCCGATAGACTATGTGCATCCGAAGTGCTTACCCTGCGATGGTTTTGTTTTAAAACGAATTGACTATGAGCAATTGTTTTCAGTAATTGGAACAAAGTTTAATGACGGAACTGAAGGCTCTGATGAATTTAGAATCCCTGATTATAATATTTCAAAACGTTTTCTTCAGCCGGGAAGTGGTGCCGGAACAAAAATCGCAGCAGGACTTCCAGACCACACTCACACAGTTGTTGCTCTTTATTGGGATGCTTCAGGGATTGCAGAAGAGGGGCGTGGCAATCCTGATTACGGTCATCAAAAAACTTTAACAACAAGTAAAGCGTCAGCGAACAATTCTATTTATGGGAATTCAAACACAGTTCAACCTCCATCACAACTTGTTCACGTTTGCATTAGATATAAATAAAAGGAGTAATTATGACATCATTGAAAAAGATTTGTAATCATTGGACAGCAGGAGCACATACTCCATGTGAAACTGATTTAAAAGCATACCATTATTGCATAGATAAATACGGCAGAATTTTTGCAGGGATTTATGAGCCGAAAGACAATGTAAACTGCTATGACGGGAAATATGCTAAACATTGTGGTGGTGGCAATACGGGTTGCATTGGCTTGGCAGTTTGTGGAATGGCTGAATTTACCGAATCAAAAAAGCAGACTAAATATCCACTTACAAGAAAGCAAATCGAGGCTTTGTGCTGCTTGAATGCTTATTTATCAATAAAGTACGGAATAATCGTTGATGAAAAAAGTGTATTTACACATTATGAATTCGACCAACGCCGTCAAAAGAAATTGCGTGAAGGCAAAATCGACATCACATATATTCACTATTTGCCGAACTTAAGTGCAAATAGTATCGGAAATTATTTAAGGCAGAAAATCTCTTGGTACAAAGAAAAAATAAAACAGGGAAAATATACATTTACAAAGAAAGGAGACTACTATGAGTTTTTGGCAAAGGTTTAAAGATTGGAAAGTTTTAAACGAATTATGGGACTTGATTCAACCTTACGTTTTGAAGTTAATCGACAAAAACGTACCCAAATATATTACAAAACTATACGAGAATCTTGCTCGTTACACTCAGCCAGCTTTGGACAGTCTTTTCAAATTAAAAGAAAAGATTAAAACAAGCCCGAATGATTTAGATAATTATTGCTTCCATCAGGGAGTTAATGCGCTTGAAACATTCGCAAATTACTTGCTTGTGGTTGTAGCTGATTTAAGGAAATAAAAATATGTTAGGATTTTCTGCCCTCCTTCAAAGCCTAGCTGACTGTATCTCGCAACTTGCGAGATATGGTCAAGTTAGGATTGAAAACCAAGAAACAACAAATATTATTGCTGATAAAACCGACTTAGAAAAAGCCGGAAACATCGCAGAACAAATTATCGAAATTGCACAAAAGTATAAATCCTGTATGTCGAAACGGGATCAAAGAAAGTTAAAAAGTTTGATTAAAAGATTTAATAAGGTGGATTAATATGACTTGGCGAAATTTATTAAACGTACAAAATACCGAAAAAGGCTTTTTCCCGTCATCGAATTCGTACGGGATACCTGATATAAAAGCTGATGAATTTGAAATAAAAGAACTGATTCCATATAGAGTTGATGGGAATAGAAACGGAACTGCTCACTTCTTTTTAGATGATTATAGATTCGAGCGTTGTTGGAAGAATCCAGACTCTCAAATCTCGGAATTAAAAAAATATGCAGGGGTGTTATCTCCTGACTTTTCGATGTACACGAACTATCCTGAAGCCTACCAAATTTGGCAAGTCTACAGGAATCGTTGGTGTACTTGTTATTGGCAAAGCAAAGGAATTAAGGTTATTCCGACAGTTAGTTGGTCTGATGAATCTAGTTATAAATACACGTTTTTGGGAATTCCTAAAAATTCAGTTGTTGCAATTGGAACAGTTGGAGTCCTCAACGATCCACAAGCTAAAAAACTCTTCTTGCAAGGTTTTAAAGAAATGTTAAAACAACTTGAACCGAAAGAGATTTTGATTTATGGAAACAGACTGACCGAACTTAACGAGTATAAAAATATCCGTTGGTTCGAGCCATATATGAACAAATTTAAAAAGAAAGCGAGGTAAAAATGGGTGGCAGAGGCTCAAGTGGTAGCAAGAATGCAAGTACAAGTATTAGTGGTAATAAAACATCAATAAAAATAGCAAAGGATGTTCCTAAACTCAAAAATTTAGATGATGCAAATGAAGTTAATGCTTTAAAAACTAAAACATTAAGCGACATTGAGCGTTTAGAGAAAAAATACAATTGGTATGGCGATAAAAAATTAAATGAAATTAAAACAAAATTACAATTTGCATCAAATTCTGATGGCGAAAGTGTTTTGATGTTGGCAGATGATTTTTATTCGCACAAACCTAAATATAT
>JAFQNY010000105.1 GCA_017395765.1 bacterium | reverse complement strand
TTGTAGGAACTTTAACAGTAGAAGAAGAGGCAGTGCCTGAATAAGGAGCAGAAGCGCCAACGACCTTCATACCTGATTGAGTAACAAGATTACCGTCAGAATCTGTTGTAAATACACCGTCACGAGTATAATATTGCATACCGTCGCCATCTTGTACAACAAAATATCCGTTACCTGAAATCATAACGTCAGTATCTCTACCGGTACTTACGAAAGTTCCGATATCAAAGTTTCTCGAAATACCTCCAACTTTAACCCCTAGGCCTATTTGTTGAGGGTTTGTACCTCCACCTTCTTTAGTAGCGGCACTACCATATGATAAGTTGTTTGAAAATAGTGTTTCAAAAGTCATATTTGCAGATTTAAATGCAACGGTGTTAATGTTTGCAACGTTGTTTGCAATTACGTTAATCTGTTGTTGTCCCGCGTTTATACCGGTACTTGCTGTGTGTAATGCTTGTGACATTCTTCCTCCTGTTATATATTTGTCTGGTATTTATTATTTTTCATTAAGATTCAAGAGATTTATCTCTTACAGAAATTATATTTGCAATTGAATAATACTCACCGTCAACTTTTACCTTACCTGAACCTTCTTCAAAACTTGCTTCAGAAACGGTACCTTTAATCGTTTTCTCTTCGCTCTTAGGATCATTCAAGTCTTTAGGAATTTTTATTGTAACCTCTTTACCAATAAGCGAAAGTGTTTGAGTAATTTCTGAATTTGCAGCGGTATCATTATAAAATGCAGATAAGTAACTCATACAGTCTTCCAAGCCTTGATTCATCTGAGTCATTTGCTCCAATGATGAATACTGCGCTAATTGAGCCAACCATTCAGTATTACTTGTCGGCTCTGTCGGGTCTTGATTTTGCAACTGTTGTAACATCAATGTTAAAAACATTTGGCTATCTTCAGTTGCATCAGCTGCAGAAGTCAATTGCTTGTTCAAGTTATTATAAGTTGTCTGATTTTGCATTGAAGTAATTTGACTGCTTATTGTTGTCATAACTTCCTCCTACCCTTTATACCTTACCATTTTCTTCTTTTTCATTTAATGTTTGAGCTATCATTTGTTCAAAAACATTTTTATTTTTTTCATCCTTGTTCGGATGTTTTTGTTCTTTATTTCCGCCCCTTGAACCTTCTTGTTCTGTCCAATCACTGCTATATTCAGCCTTTTGAGAATCATTCACTTTAACGGAAATATTATCGACTCCGACGCCTTGCCCCAACAACGTATCTTTCAAGCCGTCCAAGCCTTTCATTAACATATCTTTAACTTCCTGAGAGTTTACGGTAAATTGTGCAGAAAGTCCTTCTCCGGTCTTAATTAATTGAATTGTAACCTTACCTAAAGATTCTGGGTTAAGAACGATATTTACTTTAGAATTGTTTTGCAAACTTTCCATTTGTTTATTGATTTGCTCTAAAATCTTACTTGGATTTACATCTACAGGACGATGTTGCACTGATTGTGTATTTTGAGCAACTGTAGCCTTCATCACCTTTGCATCGAAGTTTTCTGCTATTTCAACATCCGCTTGTATTGAAGCTTTAATACCTTGTTCTTCCGGAGTTTGATTATCCATCAAAGAACCTTGGTTTTGAGAATCAGTTTCCGCATCCATCGACTCAATATTAAGCTCTTCAAGCATCTCTTCTTTTATAGGTAAATCCAAATCCGTGACCGGGGCCTTATCCTGTACTTTTACATTTTCATCAGGCAATATTTTAGTTAAAATCTCTGAAACTTTTCCTTGTGATTCAGCTAATATTGTTTTGGAATCTTTCGACAAAACGGACTCATTCTCCACGGTTTTGGTTGTATCTTGATTTAAAACAACATCTTCTTTTTTATTCAACATTGTAATAATTTGCTCAAACACAGGAGTTTTTTCTGCCTCCGAAACTACTTCCGACAAAGTTTCTTCATCAAGACTTTCATCGGCTTCAACTTCTTCTTCAACTACAGCCTCTGTGTCCGGAACTACCTGTTCAAAAACATCTGCCTCAAGATTATTTTCAGTATTCTCTGTTTCAGTTTGTACAGTTTCTTTTATATGAGCAATTGTTTCTTGTATATCTTTCGCCAATGTTAAATCTAATGATGTTTCCACATTTGCCTCTTCAGTCGCTTGTGAAAGAATTTCTTTAAACTTGCCCCATAGATTCTCCACCTTAAACTCAGAAGGTAAAGTTTTTAAATCACCCAAAGTCAAAACTTGCTCAGGAGATTCAACAATTTCTTTTGAATCGATTTGTGAAACTATAGTTTTATCATCTGCAGAAATTTCTTTCGATTGTGCCATTATTGGATTTTCTTTTTCAACTTGTTTTTTAAAAATCTTATCAAAATCTGTCTTAACAGAAGCTTTTTCCTCAAGAGTATTTTTAGCAGACACTACTTTTTCACAAACTGCAGATTGCGAATTTGTCAATAAATCCATGTTATTTTGATTCAAAATTGCCTGTGTCATCTAAAATTAAACCTCGCTGATGTTATATCATCAATCTCTTTAACTTCTGCGTCCAAGAACTCTTTGTAGTAAGCCTTTTCCTGTTTTTCTTTCAAAGTCTTAAGAATCTCTACTTTTTTATGCGCCTCACGAACTTCCTTCTGCTTGATTTCCAAAAGACGTTTTGTATTCTCGATGATTCTTTCTTTGTTTTTTTCATCAACAGTAAGCTTTATACCGTAATCTCTATGGGATTCAAGCTGTTGAATATCAAGAGTATCCAACCCATATAAATTTTCCATCTGCATACTGTTACGGTGTTGAGAATTGATAATTTCTTGCAATTCATTTTGTTGCTTTTTTAAAGCTTCAATAATCTTTGCCGCCTCCATCAGGCGTTGCTCAAGTTCCTTTTCGCGCATATCAAGCACGACCTGTAATCGAAACTTGAATTTTTTCAATATTCTTACCTCTTCTCCGCCAAGTATATATGAATACACTTAGTACCTCTACTACTTTACAGCATGTAAGCATGCTTACCATCGTATATATGGTGGAAATAATTCAAAATCCTTTTTCAAATCCGACCTAAAGTGTATGCGAATTGGGTTCGGCACGAAATAATACATAGCCTAACTCCAAATGTTACATTTTGTAAAAATTTGCACATAAATATTAAAGATTTTATAAAATCTGCCGATATATATATTAAGCACAACTGTGCTTAATTTGTATCATCTGAAAGGAGCAGCCTTTTGCTTAACGCAATCAGCAAACTTCACCCATACGAGAATGATGAACATAGAAGGATTGTACAAGAACTAATCGCTCTTGGGTTAACTCCGAGCGGAAACTTGTACATAGATAAATACAAGCTTAATAAAGCAAAAGAAGCTGAAGTCACAGAATTTTCTTTGGCCAACCCAAACACAACAATTGCTGAAGATTACGCAGCCACCGCTCAACTTGAAGAAAGCAGAATCGGAGCGACTCAACTGGCAAAAATTAACAGATTACTCTTAGGTCTATAGTGTATAGAAAAAAAATATAGAATATATTATCATTATTAATGTATGCAATTTGCTTACATTAATTTTTGAGAGGTGGGTTTATGAACAAAAATATATTCTTTATTGTATTAACATTTTTTTTCGCTACAGCTGCTTTCGCTGAAGATTTTAGCATCCACAAGCTCCCAAACGGGCAAACCGTTGTAATAAAAGAAGTCAGAAACAATCCGATAGTCACCATCGACACTTGGGTTAAAACGGGCTCAATAAACGAAACTGATTCAAATTCTGGAGTTGCTCACTTTTTGGAGCATTTGTTTTTTAAAGGAACAAAGAAAAATCCAGCTGGAGAATTTGACAGGATTCTTGAATCCAAAGGTGCTATCATAAATGCGGCTACCAGTAAAGATTTTACTCACTACTATATAACAATACCTTCAGAGCATTTCAACACGGCAATGGATTTGCACTCAGATATGCTAACTGACCCACAAATTCCGAGAAAAGAATTAGAAAAAGAGAGAAAAGTTGTACTTGAAGAAATTTCAAAAGACTTAAACACTCCTGCGAAAAAAGTTTATAATAATTTAAATGATTTAATGTATTCACACCATCCTTATAAACGTAAAGTTATCGGGAATGCGGATGTTATATCTACAATACGCAGAGAAGAAATTTTAGACTTTTTTAACACATATTACACTCCTGCTAATATGATTACCGTCATCGTAGGAGATGTTGATACCCAAAAAGCTATTGATAAAATCTCACAAAGTTTCAATTCGGAGTACAAAAAATCTGCAAAGAAAAACTACAGAAAAGAACTCCCTATTTTCATCCAAAAACGTAAAACGGAATATTTAGACACACAATCAGGCTATATGATGATTGGATTTAGAGGAGTTGATATTAACGACAACGAAACTTTCGCACTTGACGTACTTGCACAAATTTTAGGCGGAGGAAAATCCTCAAAATTATATAAAAATCTCAAAGAACAAAAGGGTTTAGCTTACAATATTTCAGCTTCAAACGGCAGCTATCGTGACGATGGAATTATTTATATAAATGCCAATTTTGTACCGGCAAACGCAGAAAAACTGGAAAAGGCAATCTTTGATGAAATTAAATATATACAAAGATACGGAGTAACGGAAGAAGAACTTAATACCGCTATTAAAATGATAGAGCAGGAAACTTATTATTCCAGAGAATCAACTTCAAATATTTCTTCAGAATTAGGATATATTTTATCCGTATCAGGAAATCCCGAGCTCTACAAAAATTACGTAGCAGAAATAAAAAAAGTAACGGCAAAAGATGTTCAACACGCTGCTCAAAAGTTTTTAGGAATAAATAAAAGTGCAGTATCCATTGCCTTGCCTACAAAATCTCAAGCAATAGCCGAAACTCCTAAAAAAACTCACACTGCTCAGAAAATTGCCGAAAATAACGGAACTGTAAAATATTTATTAGACAACAAATCTACACTCTTAGTTAATAATCACAATAATAATGATATAATCGCCTTGAGTATAATAGCAAAAGGCGGAGAATTTTTGGAAAAAATTCCGGGAGAATCAACTCTTATGGCCGGAACAATGCTTAAAGGAACAAGAAAATATTCTTCACAAGAACTTGCTCAATTAATGGAAGAAAACGGCATTATAATTACCCCCAGCGCAAATGAAGATTATTTTGTTATCAATGTTCAGACAACAACCGCACAAATAAATTTAACATTTGAAATTCTCGATGAAATTATTAACAATGCTAATTTTGATGATTATGAGATTGAAAAAAAACGCACAGAAATCCTAAACAAAATTCGTCAACAGAGAGATGTTCCTATGAATGTCGCTTTAGAAAATTTCAAAACATATATTTTTGAAAACAGTGTATATTCAAATTCGAACAAAGTTTTAGAAAAAAGCCTTCCTTCAATAACAAGAAATAATATTTTAGCTTACTATAACAAAGTTTTAGACTCTAAAAACATTGTAATTTCTGCGAACGGAAATATTAATCCGGAAACTTTGATTACGGAATTCGGGAACATTCTAAAAGAAAAACAACAACCTACATTTAACTACAATACATACAACGTAACAAAACTTACAAATTCTAAAAACATCTCCAAACAAATTAAAGATTTAGAAACTTCTTGGTTATTCTTAGGATGGCAAACTGCAGGAATAAAAGACAAAAAAGATTTTGTTACACTAAAAGTTATTAATACTATTCTTGGCGGAGGGATGAGCTCAAGAATGTATAAAAATCTTCGGGAAGAAAACGGACTCGCTTACCAACTTGGTTCAAGTTACACACCAAAAGCCCTTGGTGGAGTTTTTATGACTTATATAGGAACAAATCCTGAAACATTAAATTTTTCAAAAAGCAAAATTTTTAGCGAAATAGAAAAACTAAAAATGGAATTCGTTTCGGACACAGAACTTAAAGACGCAAAAGACAGACTTAAAGGAGGTTTTATTATTGCAATGGAAACCAATTCAGAAAAAGCCTCCATTGTCGGATTATTTGAGGCTCTTGGATTCGGTTACGATTTCTTGGACAATTATGTGAAAATGATTGATGAAATAACTGCATCAGATATTATAAAAGTTGCAAACAAATACTTTAATAATATTTATGTTGAATCAACCGTTAAATAATCCCACGAGCTTGTTTCATAGATTTAATAATAATATTTCTTGCGTTTAAAGCCTCTTCTTTTGTAAGAGGTTTTATTCCTTTTAACGGATAATTTAGTCCTAAATTTTCATATTTCGGAATCGCCATATCATGATACGGTAAAACATCCAACGCTTTAATATTTTTTAATTCTGCCAAAAATATTCCTAATTTTGTTAAATATACTTCATTATATGTTAAGTCCGGCACTACAACATGTCGAATCCAAGTCGGGATATTTTTTTCGGACAAATACCGTGCAAACTCTAATATGTTTTTATTTGAATGTCCTGTTAAAATTTTATGTTCTTCATCATCAATATGCTTAATATCCAATAACACTAAAGAGGTGTGTTCTAAAAGCTTATCGACTTTTTCAGTGTTTTTTTTATTAAATAATAACCCTGAAGTATCTAATGCAGTATGAATACCTTTTTCTTGAGCTTTCTTAAAAAGTTCAGTAACAAATTCAATTTGTACCAGAGGTTCTCCTCCCGTAACAGTTATACCTCCGGCACAAAATTCTTTTATGCCTTCATATTGAGCTAAAATCGTTTCTACAGACATCAAATTATCTGTTTCATATTCCCAACTATCCGGATTATGACAATACTGGCATCTCAAAGGACAACCTTGAGTAAAAACTACAAACCTAATCCCGGGACCGTCAACTGTTCCAAGAGTTTCTATTGAATGAATCTTTCCTAAAATTTCAGACATGTTAATCCTCTCTAAGATTCATTATACTATTAAATCAAAATAAACAATATTACCAATCTACGTAGATGCCATTGCAATAAGCATCATAGCTTCTTCAGATTTTATATCGAATTTTATTTTATCTTTGATAAGCAGCAATAAAACTGACATTGTATCACTATCAATATTAGTAATATCACCGTAAATCTCAATCTTTTTTATACCTTCTCTACTGGTATACTTTAAATCAATAGGTTTATCATTAATCATGCCGGTAACTTTTCCGCCATATACCCCAAATACACCGGAATTGAGGTTTAAATTTACCTCCGAATCATAAATGTTACCCACAATATCTCTTCCGCCCCCGAGTTTATTTTTTATCTCCAGATTTAAATTTTCGCCGGAAACAGAATAGTTCCCCCTCATAATGGAAGGTTTTGAATAATCCAAATCATATCTCAAAATATCAGCTTCTTTACAAGAAAATGAAGTACCTTCTTCTTTTTCTTTTTTTGCCTGAAAACTTACGGAATCAGCCAAGGAATTTCTTTCGAGACGTTGATAAATATTATTTTTATTTATTTTATTTTGCGAGCTGAAAACATATTTAGAATTAATGGAACTAACCGATTGGATATTCATAAATCAAACTCCTTATTTTTATATATTAAAATTAAAACTTAAAAAAAAATAATTTGCTAAAAAACCAAAGATTTTTATTGAACAAATTTTATTGAAATGCTACACTAATCTTAAATATTATCTAAATTTGGAGCTTTATGAATAAAAATATTTATGTAACTCAACCTTTATTACCAAAACTTGAAGATTTTCAAATCCAATTAGAAGAGATATGGGAATCAAAACAACTTACGAATGCAGGTTGCAAGCACAATCTTTTAGAACAAGAGCTACAAAAACATTTAAAAGTGCCTAATGTTTCATTATTCAATAACGGGACAATAGCTCTTCTTACAGCGCTTAAAGCTTTAGATTTACCGTACGGAAGCGAAGTTATAACAACACCTTTTACATTTGCTGCGACACCGCACTGTATTAGCTGGAACGGGCTAAACCCTGTTTTTTGTGACATTGAACCTAATACAATGTGTATCGATGCAAACAAAATAGAATCTTTGATTACTGAAAAAACCTCTGCAATACTTGCAGTCCATGTATATGGATTCCCTTGTGATGTAAAAAAAATCCAAGAAATTGCAGACAAATACAACCTAAAAGTTATCTATGACGGGGCACACGTTTTTTCTACCGAAATAGACGGAGTCGGAATCGGAAACTTTGGGGATATAACAATGTTTTCGTTCCATGCAACAAAACTGTTTAATACTATTGAAGGCGGTTGTTTAACATACAAAGACGAGAGCTTGGTGAAAAAGATTTATAATTTAAGGAATTTTGGCATTCAATCAGAAGAATTGGTTGAAGAGGTTGGTATAAATGGCAAAATGAATGAAATCCAAGCTTCTGTCGGACTTCTGAACCTCAATTTATATAAAGAAGAACAAGAGAAACGAAAAACTTTGCGAGAATTTTATGATTCAGAATTAAGTAAGATAAAAGGTATAAGAATTCCTAAAATGCCGAAAAACACATCGGATTCATATCAATATTATCCTATTATAATTGAGGAAGATTATCCTTTAACAAGAAATGAATTGTATGACAAATTAAAGAAAGAAAACATTTTTGCCAGAAAATATTTCTATCCACTTTGTTCAGATTATGAGTGTTATAAGAATCTACCATCATCATGCGTGGAAAATTTATCCGTAGCAAATAAATATAAAAACAGAGTCCTAACCCTTCCTTTTTATGGAGATTTAGAAGAAGAGTTTAGAGTGAAAATTATCAAGCTCATTAAAATTAACTGTTTATAAGACTTGTATAATATTTTTTAAACTCCGCATTTTTATAAGGACAATTTTTCATACATCCAACATATTTTTTCGTTTTCATGTTATGTCTTTGATATTTATAAAACACAGAATTAAACAAAGCATCTGAATCAAGCTTACCATCTTTTACAAATTCTGATATATGAGGTCGTCTTACTTTTGTATTGCAATACCAACTACAAATATTCACATAACCTTCCGTTGTCAATAATAAATGATCCCAAGGTAGAGTGCAAAAATCAACATCTTTACCATTCAATATATATTGAGATCCTGTAATTGTTAATTCGCGCAAAAATGATATCGGTGCTTTTCCTTGTTTATTGCGAATTTCAGTACGACGTTTATATTCTTCCTTAATATTTCGATATTGCGCTAACTCCCAAATATCTTTATATTTTTCTTTTAATTCTTCTTTTGACAATTTAAGTTGTTTTTTTCTTTCTGAAATAAATTTCGAATCAAATGGAGTATATAATTTATAAAACAAAAAGAAATGCCCTCTTAATAAAGTATCGAGTTCTAAAAGCGTATCGAGAGCCCTCTCAACCAAAGGTCTTTTAGGTGTGTTGATAATATCTAGATTGTATACATCAAAAAACAATGTTACAAAACAAGAATTTAATTCAAGAGCTAACCTCACAAATTCCGGAATATCACAATAATTATCAGGTGTTAAAACCATTGATAACCTTGTACCGAAATCCTCAAGCCCTTTCTCTTTTAACAATTTTTGGTAATTTCTTAAATTATTTATTGTCTTAGTATATGCGGCTTCACCACCTTCACCTTCCCAAACTGTTTCTTGGTAACGCTTTGCATTTATTGCATTGAGAGAACATGAAGTACGTACTAAATTATCTGCACTAAATTCTTGCCATTTTTCATTAAAATTTATACCGTTTGTTTCTGTTAGCAAATTTATATGCGGAAATTTTTCCATTAACCAAGTTAAATAATTATATACCTTTGAAGATATTGTATATTCTCCATACGTAGGTACTACGACATCTGTTTTTGGATATAACGGGAGTAAATATTCGTATAAAATTACATCTGACAATTCTTTTGTCGGCTGCTTTCTCAACTCACAAAATTTACACTTAGCATTACAATTTGAATTAACGTTTAAATGCATGGTTAAATTGTTATAACTTGACTTATATTCAGCTTTATCAAGGGATAATTTTATAAGATTAGATCTCAATTTTTTTAAGAACAATAAAAATTTTATCATATTTCAACTCTCTCCTTATTTCATTTTTATTGTATCATAAATATGAAGGTTTAAATAGAAGGTGTTTATGAATAGTTTTTATAATAAAGAAGAATTAAAAAATCTTGGGTTAAAAAGTTTTGGGAAACAAGTTTTAATTTCGAAAAAATGTTCAATATATTCACCTGAAAAAATAGAAATCGGTGATAATGTAAGAATTGACGATTTTTGTATCCTATCAGGAAAGATTAAAATCGGAACCAATGTCCATATCTCGGCATATTCGGCTTTATACGCAGGCGATTACGGAATTAACATCAAAGATTATGCAGGAATTTCCTCCAGATGCACCTTATACGCACAAACGGATGATTATTCCGGAAATTACATGGTCGGAGCTTGCCTTCCTGATAACGTAAGAAATATAATCGGCGGAGAAATAATATTAGATAAATATTCTATTATTGGTTCATCCTCTGTTATTTTACCAAATACGGTTGTTTCTGAAGGGGTTGCAATCGGGGCAATGTCTTTTCTTGAAAAAAATACTACTACAGAGCCTTGGTATATATATGTAGGTTCTCCTTTAAGAAAATTAAAAAAAAGAAATAAAAATATTTTAAATTTAGTTAAGGAATTATAGATGCCAAAAGTTTCAATTGTTTGTATAACCTATAACCAAGAAAAATACATTGCTCAAGCTATTGAAAGTTTTTTGATGCAAAAAACAAATTTTGATGTTGAAATTATTATTTCTGACGATTGTTCTACAGATTCAACTCCTCAAATTATTGAGGAATATGCTAAAAAAAATCCTAACATAAAACCAATTTTGAGAGAAAAAAATATTGGTGCAATTAATAATTATATCGAAACACTTGCGCTTGCTACAGGAGAATATGTAATTGTTAACGAAGGTGATGATTATTTTTCAGGTGAAAATAAGCTTCAAAAACAAGTCGAGTTTTTAGATGCTAATCCTGATTATACAATTTGTTTTCACCCTGTACTCAGATATTTTGAAAATGATACAAAAAGAAATGATATTTTTCCTACTGAAGATATGAAACGTCGCATTTCAGAATTTACTTTTGACAATCTTTTAAGAGAAAATTTTATGCAAACAAATTCTGTTATGTATCGTTGGAATGCAGTTAAAAATATTGCAAAGGTTTTTCCTAGAGACATTTTACCGGGGGATTGGTATTTACATCTTTTATTTGCTAAAGAAGGCAAAATCAAATGTTTAGAAGAAGTTATGTCTGTTTATAGAATCCATGATAAAGGAATTTGGTATTTAGCAAAAAAACAATATAGCAACCATTTAATAAAACATTGTTTTGAACTATTAAATTTTTATATTGCTATAAATAAACATATCGAAAAAAATTCAATTCACTCTAAGCTTAAAGTTTTAAATTTTTATGGAGAACTTTTAAAAATATTAAAATCAAACGGGGATATAAAAAAATATTTCTCCTTTTTATTCAAAAACTTTAAAATATTCGTAGAATTCAGCCTTCTTAAAATCATAATATTGCTAAAAACAACGCTTTAATTAGAAAATAAGTCCTTTTTATTCGTGAAAAAAATATTCGAGGTATGCGCACAGACAGTTTCATCCAAAACCAAAACTTGTCGCCTTTAAACGTAGTATAATAACTATCATGATGTTTAATACACTTTGACAATTCCTTATTTAAATAATAAAACTCTGTTTTTTGCGCAATTTGTATCCACAAAAAATAATCCAGTATTTGACCAATTGGAGTATTAAAATCAATGTTTTTTAATAAATCTCTTTTTAATAAAACAATTGAAAACGTTGCAACAGGATTAAATTTTAAACAATCATTTTTATAGTTATACTGACCATTTTTATCTTTTAAAAACTTCTTACAATTCACATAACCCGGATTCGTTTGATATATTTTATTACCTTCAATTTTATAATCATTAAAAATAAATTTAACTTCAGGTGTCGTATTAATTATCTTTACTTTTTCTTCCAGATGTGTTGGTGTGTAATAATCATCTGATTCACAGAAAGCAATCCAATCACTCGTTGATTTTTTTATACCTAACAAAAGTGTTTCTTTCAAGCCTTTGTTCACACCATGCTTATGCTGAAACAATTTAATTCGCGAATCTTTTTCACAATAGGATTTAATTATTTCAACTGAATTATCCTTAGAGCCATCGTCAACTATAATTAACTCCCAATTTTGATAAGTTTGGTTAATCATACTCTCTATTGTTTTAGATATATATTTAGCATAATTATAACTAGCTGTTATTATACTTATTTTAGGCTTATTCATTTTTAATTCCATATTTCTTTTAATAAAATCATAAAAGGTTTTTTAAATAATGGTTTAATATCGATTTTTGTTTTATGTAAAATTCCAAAATATAAATCCTCAATGATTGTCATATAAGATTTCGTAGCAACAAGAACAACATCCGGTTTTAAATCCACAATTTCACTTGGAGCGATTGCTTTGTACCCTTCAAAATCTTCTTTATTTGTTTCAAATTTTTTATCCGCTATTGCAATAATATTTAAACCGGAAAGATCATAATAATTCTTCATTACTTGGAAAAATGCTCCGGCACCATAAACTACAACTTTTTTATTTTTAAGCTTTTTAGTTAATTTAATAATTTGTTTTGAAAAATTAAAATCTTCCAAAAGGTTAATATTTATACCTTCTTCATAATATGTTTCAGCAAATATTTTTCGAATTTTTTCACATGGTACAGACAACTCACCTTCCAAATAATATATAATTTTTTTGTTTTGTTCATTTGTCACTAAAACATAATCAAACTCCTCATCTGAGACTTCAGCAGGCTTTATTGCTTTAAATCCGCCAAATATATCACATTCACAGGCCTCAAATTTTTTGTCAGCTATCGCAACTACTTCGAATTTTTCTTTAAAATTATATCTTTTATTTAATTCTGCAAAACCTTCTCCTGCACCATATATTACGACTTTTTTACCTTCTAATTCTTTAAACAAGCCTTCCATATGAGATTTAAAATCTTCTCTAACGGTTTTCATTTCAAAATATTTGCTTAACATAAAAATACTCCTGCTCTCTTTCCAAAATTATCATATCATGCATTTTAAAATAATTACAATCCTTTTTTTCAACTTTTCAAAAAGCTTTTTCCACATTCTCATTTTAAAATTAATATACAAGATTCTGTAAGGTGTTTTTTTCAAAACCTCAAAATACTTGTTTTCAAACGGATGCGCAAATCCTCCAAAAGGTTTCTCATATCCTACAAAGTGAAGAATATGTGGATAAGCGTTTTTATTATAAAAATCATCAAACGCTTCTTCCGAGTGTTTTAATTTATACTGAAAGTTATACGTTTTATCAACAAATTTAACTTTATCAGCAAAAACTTTATTTAAAACACATTGTTCTAAAAACATTATTTCTGAAGCATTAGTTTTTATATAATCAAAACTTTTTCCCTCAATATTATCTTCTCTCATTTTTTCCAAGTTCAAAAGCATTACACCGGCATTAAAATAATTATTTATACCAAATTTTTTCATTTGATTTTCTAATTGAAAACTGTTTGCCCATCTATCTCGAACTACGACAGCATAATTATCTTCAAAATTGGTATTATAAAATTCTTCTAAATCTTTGAAAACCAAAAGATCACAATCCAAATATAAACATCTGTTACACTTTATAAGGCTCGGGAAAAGCAATCGAACATAATTTAATTTTTTCAAATGCGAAACTCTCGGCAAATCATCAAAAATACTGTCATCTACAGAAAAAAATTCAATATTATATTTTTTTCCGCAATTTATATTTTTTAATCGAGTTATATTTTTTTCTGATAACCCTGTATTAAAAACAAAAATATTAAACTCAACTCCGCCATTACTGTTTATCAATAAAGAGGCTAAGGTTACTGCCAGCTGTTCTGCATAATTGTCATCAATTAGAAATACTATATTCATACCGCCTCCAATTGATTTAACAAATCATTTAAAATATTTTCGGCTGCATAATTATTTTTAAAGCCCAGTTTTTTAAGAGCATCCACTCGTTGACTTTTCATCCAATCATTCTGAGGTAACTCTTCCAGCAATTTTTGCAACTCCTCAAGATTATGCGCTTTATAATAATTCTCAATCACTTGACTGACAGTTTTATTAAACGGAATTGAGCTTGATGAAATCAGATGTATAACAGGATTCTCAGTCAGAAAATATTCTCCCAAGAACGAACTGCAATCAGTAATCAGCATTTTAGATGCATTAAATAAATCTAAATAATCTCCGCTTTCATATTTTATCCCTATTTTATCCCATTCATCATAATATTCTCTTACTTCTTCCGGAGACTTTATATTATTATCTACTAAGGCCTTATACAACAACGGATGAGGCTTAAATACCCAATTCCTTTCCGGATGTTTTTTTGCATATTCAAGAATCCAATCACCATTCCATTCAAAAGTTGCATACGCAACACCTTTCTGACAAACAGTCCAATGCGGAGCGTATATCGTATATTTATTCTCTTTTTTCTCAATATTTCTAAAATAATCAAAAAATGGTTGTCCGACAACTTTAAGATTTTTACCCTTATTTTCCATATTTTCTTTATAGACTTTATACGTTAAATCATCAAAAATATAATAATTTTGAATATACCGATGAAACCTTAAATAATAATCTATCGGAGCTATTGTTGTTGGAAAATAATACGGAACATACGCAGTCAAAGCAAACTTAGAACACACAACCGGCCCTTGAGAAGTTTCAACATACCAAGGGTGTTGATAAATTATAATATCAGGTGCAAAATCCTCAAACGGAATAAATTTTTCTGAATCAATATCATATGCATATCTTACATTCAGACCTTTTGACGCAAAAAAATCAAATGTTTTTTTAACGTCTTCAATCGTTTGATAGCTTGGGTTCTTGGTATCTTGCGGAGATGTTTTACTCACAAGAATCTCAACCTCAAATCGAGAATCTTTATCTAACAAGTCATACAAAGACTGACATTTCCATTTCGTTTCATCATAAACATAAAAAACAACTTTTAATTTCTCTGATTTGATTTTTTTTTGAAGCTTTTTAAGGACAATCTTATAATTCCTTTCTATATAAGAAAGATTACGAAACATTTTTATTTTATATTGAAGTTTTTCTATAAATTTCATACACTAAAGCTCTTTTGAAGAAATTATATCATAAATTTCCCGTAATTGTGCTAAAATAGTTTGCAGAGAGGTAAAAAAATGATTAAATTCGGAACTGATGGTTGGAGAGCGATTGTAGATAAAGATTTTACGGCAGAAAATGTTGAAAGAGTTACACTGGCAATCGGAAAATACGTTTACGAAACTTTTGGGTTTGAAAAACCTATAATTATCGGCTATGACCCACGAAACAAAGCTGATGAGTTTTCACTTTTGTGCGCAGAATTGTTATACCAAAAAGGGTTTAATGTTAAATTGTCGCAAAATGTTGTTCCTACTCCTGTTTTAGCATATAATGCAAAGTTACTAAATGCTTGCGCTATTATGTTTACGGCATCTCATAACCCTCCGGAATATCTTGGGATGAAATTTATTCCTGATTATGCAGGTCCTGCGACTTCAGATATTACGGACAAAATTGTTTCCAATATAGACTTAGAATTTCCGTTTGGAAAATGCGGAAGCTATGAAAAAACAGATTTTTTCCCTCCATATTATGAACATTTAAAAACCCTTATTGATTTTGAAAAAATTAAAACCCTAAATACAAATATTATTTTTGACGGACTTTATTCCGCATCTATCGGATATTTTGATAAAATTCTTGAAGATAACGGGATTAACTATGATTCATTACATATGAACCATGATATTAATTTTGGGGGAGGAGAGCCTGATCCAAAGCCAAAATATTTAAGTGAATTAATCGAAAGAGTTAAATCAAGCAAAAACTCCATCGGTTTAGCAAACGACGGTGACGCTGACAGATTTGGTGTAATTAATGAAAATGGGGAATACGTTTCACCTAATGAAATAATATCAATTTTACTAAAACATTTAGTTACAAAAAACTATACAGGCTCTGTTGTTAAAACCGTCGGCTCAAGCTTGATTATTGATTCCGTTGCAAAACATCTCGGAATAAATATTATTGAAACCGCTGTCGGCTTTAAACATGTAGGAGAAGCAATGCGATTGAATGATGTAATAATAGGCGGAGAGGAATCCGGAGGTTTAAGTATCAAAGGACATATTCCTGAAAAAGACGGAATTTTAGCTAATTTACTAATCCTTGAAACATTGGCGGAAACAAAAAAATCGCTAATCGAATTACAAACTGAGCTATATAATATTGCCGGTTGCAAATTCTATACTGACAGAATTGATCTCAAAAAATCTAATCCGGAAGAAATTAAAACAGTCCTAAACCAATTTAAATCCTTAAAAAATATTACTACAGAAGAGATAACTGACATTGACTTGAAAGACGGCGTTAAATTAATGTTGGGAAATACTACAAAAATCCTCGTTCGACCTAGCGGAACAGAACCGTTATTAAGGATTTATTTTGAATCAGACTCACAAACAAAACTGGATAATCTAAAAAAAGAAATTAATAAAATTATCTCTTAACTGGACAGAATTGAAAAAGTATTATAGAATTTAAGAATAGATAAAGAGAGGAAAATTAATGCCAAACAAAGATATGATACCTGTAGAGGTAATTATTTTAACAGATACTAATGATATCAAAGGTACAGTTTATGTTTCAACAAAAGTTGCTGCCAACAGACAGCTAACAGATTTGTTAAACAACGCAGACAGAAGATTCTTAGCGGTGACTAATGTAGAAATTTATTCAAAAAATTCTAACCAGCCACCAAAAAGATATGAATTTTTAGAAATCCATATCGATTCAATTTTGATGGTTCATCCGACTTCTCAAGCGGTATTCAAAGAAACTTCAAAAACTCAAGAAGATATTGCAAGATTCAGAGAATTAAGAGCTAAATTGAATAAAACAAAACCGTTTTAATTAATATAAATCTATTAAAAAAAACTAACGTAAATAAATTTTTGCGTTAGTTTTTTTATGCTAATATAAAGACAAGGAGTGTGTATCTCAATGAAAGTTCCAATTATCAAAAATTCAGTATTAAACAAATTTAAACAACTCGAAAATGCTGCAGTTATTGCAAATTCCAGATATGCAACAGTTTCAGGATATCAATACAAAAGAGGAAACATATCAGGGTTTATGAGCGGACTCGGCACTCTTGAGAGAAAGCAAGAAATCTCTGCAACTAATTCTAAATTTTTTAATTTCTTTATCGGAATATTTAACAAAATTATTGCCAAAAACTCTACCAAAATAGATATTTACGGAGAAAGACTTGAAATAAAACACAAACCAATTTTTTGGAACGAAGAAAAAACTTTATCTAAAATGGATTCAATGCTTGAAGATATTATCAACAACATTAATAACAAAGATGTAGTAACTTCAAAAAGTATATTATTCCCGTTCTTTAATAAAAAATAGTTTGTTATGTAATTATATAATTAAAGATCTGCCCTTTTACGGTTTCAAAATCATTTTGATTCCCGAAGAAAACATTAAATTCTGCCTTGTTTTCACCTAACATTTGTAAATCCGGTGTCTCAATCGGAGGTCCGGCAGGAGTTGTTCTTGCAGGATTCAAAGGATTAGAAATAATACCAGTTGCTCTTAGAATAGGAAGCCTTAAATAGTTTTCAAAAACTTCATATTGAGTCAAGCCTTTGGTTATTATACCTAAGTTATTTTCACTTTCATCAACCAATAAACCTCTCTGCATCGGAGCGGTATTAGTCATAACTTCTCGACCTTTTTCTTGAGGTAAATTTTTCCTTATATCATAATTAGGATTAAATTCCCGTTTAATCAATATATCCATATCTTCAGAATAAACCTCGTTGATTAACTCAGGTAACTCAAATTGGGCATACAAAACATGGTTTTTTCTTGAATTAATCCAATCTAAACTAAAATTAAGGAATACGGAATCTCTGTCCAAAGTAACAATCAAAGTTACAACATCCCAACCTCCGTCTAAATCTATTCTCAAAGCAACTCTGTTATCGCCTTGGTAATGAACTTTAGATCTTAAAACTTTATACTCAACACCCTTGTCATCAACCTTTGGTGCAAAATTATAACTATCGCCCAAATCAATAAAGTCTATTAACTTGAAAGGAACCTCGTTAATATATATTTGATTATTCATGATTAACAAGCTTATGTTGTCATTTTCAATAGATTTTTCGGTAACTTCTAAATTGCCTTTCAAATGTCTTGGCATAATAAACTCAACAACGTCTTGTTTCAAATCTTTAACAGCGGTTATATATGTATCAAGAGTTGTATAATCTTCTGTAACAGGGATTCGATAAGTATCTGCCAAAAGGTTTGAGGTAAAACATTTTATTGATTTTATTTTTTCATAACCGTTTTGCGGTCTGGTTGAACGAAACTCAACCATTCCTGTATAAGGCTTGTCTGAAAGATTTATAATTGTTTTGTTTTCAAATTTTGTTGCAAATTTAAGCTCCTCAATAACAGCATGAGCAATATTCAAAATCTTTTTGTATCTTATAATATTTTCCTGATGCACACCATCAACTGAACAACCGCAAATGCTATCGTGAGCTTGATTTTGCAAAAGCATTTTATACGCAGAATCTAATATCGGAGTATAATCTTTTTTAATTTTTGGATTTTCCAAACTTAAAAAACTCACATAACGGGAAGCCAAGTCTAATTTATGAGAACATTCCACGTTATAACGCTTTAAATCCAATCTGGAAGAATAACAACCTTGAAGAGTAAATGTCTTGGAATTATCTCTCAATTCATCATCAAAGCTATATCCCTTAAACATTGGTTCAACAAATTTGAAATATTCAAAAGGAGAATCAAGCCTGATAACATAATCTTCTTTCAAAATCTCGTTAATTGCAGCAATTTGATCTTGAATATCAACAGGAACTCCTAAGTGATCAGCACCAATCGGTAACAAAATATATTGCGAAGATTTTTCAGAAATCAAATCCAATTCTTTTTTAAGAATTTCAGCTTTTTCTTCAATGGTCTTTTTTTGAGCAAAAACATCATGAAAATAGCCTCTGACAAGATTAACGGTATCCATCCCACACCATTTAAACTCAGCAGGAAAATCTCCGCAACCTCGCCAAACAATGCATTTATCTATCCCAAAATCACGTAAAATATCAGGTACATTTTGACTATGCCCAAATGTATCCGGTAAATATCCGATAAAATCGGTACATCCCCATTCTATTGCTTTACTCATACCCAATTCCAGATTTTTAGAAAAACAAGTTTTGTCAGTTAAAAACTCGTCAACCAAACAATAGAACGGCCCGATAAAAAGTTTTTTATTCCGGATTAAAGAACGTACCAGTTTTTCTTTTTCCGGCCTTAATTCCAAATAATCTTCTAATGCAGCGACTTGTCCGTCAAAATAAAAGGAAGGGATTTTATTCTCATCCAATAACGACAAAACATTGTCAAAGACCCGCAAAAGTCGCATCCTAAAGATTTCAAATTCTCTGTACCACTCCCTGTCCCAATGAGTATGGAGATAAGCAATTACCTGTTTTCTCATAGAATTTATTTTACATTAAATAGTTAAATGTGGCAATGTTTTTATAATAATATTGTCTTAGCGAATTAGCCTCTTAGATATTGTTCTCGGAATTATGATTATGTTTAATATTTTAAGAATAAGAGAAAGGAGTTCATATGTCAGAAGAACAAAAACACCATTGGTTAAAAATCAGTGCGATAATTATTGTATCATTTATTGCGGCTTTTATTGCCTTTTACTTAGCAATGCAAGCAATGATGGTAAAAATAACAGATCCGCTTTATAATGCAAAACGTATCGAAAAAATAGTACAACACCAACAAAAAGAACTAAGAAAATTTGAAAACAGTATTGTAAGCGAAAACCCGTTCGAACCTAAAATCCGACCAAGATTAGTCAGCTTAGTAAAAGAACCTGAAGAATACAAAATTATTGTTGACCTAAAACCGTTAGAAGGCAACGAAAACGGCATAGATGTGAATATAAAGGACAATATCATTACCATCAAAGGTGAATTGGATAAAAAAACAACTACCGGCGAAAAAATTATTAATTTTTCACAATCTTACTATTTAGAAGAAAAAATAAATTCTGAAAAAATAACCAAAGAGAAAAAGGGTGATAAATACATTATCACGCTACCATTCGAAGATTAGAGGAGGTTTGGTTGAGGATTGGTGGAGAAAAAAACTCCACCAATTTAAATTTTAGGTTGATTTTTCTGTATGTAGTTGATAGTATATAAATATTGAAAACTAAATATTACCGTTGTGGGACTATGGCACTCTGCCGACGAGAACGATTAAGTATCGTTCGAGGAGAGGTAGGGAGCGGGCCCGCGCCGAGCGGTAAGGCAAGCCGAGTGAGTGAACACGAACGAGGTGGAGTCGAGAAAAACGGTGTCGCGTTTGCGATGGCAAATGCGAGCAGGTTTTTCGAGCGGAGCCGTTACCGCAAAAACATGAAAACTAAATATTACCGTTGTGGGACTATGGCACTCTGCCGACGAGGAGGTGACTGAATGTCACGTCCGAGGAGAGGTAGGGAGCGCTGGAAACGAAGTTTCCTCGCTACCGCTGAGCCCAAAACATGAAAACTAAATATTACCGTTGTGGGACTATGGCACTCTGCCGACGAGAACGATTAAGTATCGTTCGAGGAGAGGTAGGAAGCGCTGGAAACGAAGTTTCCTCGCTACCGCTGAGCCCGGAACATGAAAACTAAATATTACCGTTGTGGGACTATGGCGCAGCGGTAGCGCAGGGGACTCATAATCCCTTGGTCGTGGGTTCGAATCCCTCTGGTCCCAAATAAAAAAGACTTCCTTCTTTGGAGGTCTTTTTTATTACTTTTGGAGAGGGCTTCTCACCCAGTGGGTTCGACTTCCTCCTTCCCAAAACGATACTTAATCGTTTTGGGCGGAGTCCTTCTCTGGTCCCAAATAAAAAAGGCTTCCTTCATTGGAGGTCTTTTTTATTATTCATTGCCTTTATACATTGTCTTGCAGATTGAGAATTTCTGACTGCAAAACAAGAAATCAACTCTCAAAATGAGAAATTTGAACAGTTAAAATTAAAATGTCAGACAGCGAAATTCAAAAAAACTATAAATTTTTATTTCCTAATGTGTTTTCAAGAAAAGAAAAATTTTCACCCAATTCTTTTTCAACAAGTTTTATTAAAACATGGGGTTTAATGTCAAGTCCTTCTGCAATTCGCCATAGTGTAGAAATTTGTGGGTCTTTAATACCATTTTCTAAATCTGCCCACAAAGATTTTCCCATACCGATTTCATCTGCACTTTTAGTGATAGATTTTTTTCGCTGGTTTTTAACAACTGTAGCTATGGCATTTTGTAATTCTTTTTTAAGCTCTTGCATATTATCTATTATTGTTCTAATATAATGACAAGTTGTCATAGTATTATGACAACATAAGGAGTGCTTAACATCAGAAAGGTGGAATTATGAAAAAGACTATTGCAACAATGTGTTTAATGAGTTTATTAACCATTACAATGCCTGTTCAAGCATTAACTGTTAAGGATGGTGTGGATATTACTGTAGTTCCTAATGCAGTTACAACAACAAAGGATATGAGAGATTACAATATTCAAGCTACAATTAAAGAAGATGTTATTTACAAAGGGGTTAAAATTTTCCAAGAGGGCGACAAGGCAATTTTAACTGTACAAGATTATGAAAAAGCTGGCTTTTGGGGTAATGGTGGTGAATTATTAGTATCAAATGGTTATGCATACGATACAAAAGGCAACAAAAGAAAAATCATGTATTCTAAAAAAATAGA
>JAFQNY010000104.1 GCA_017395765.1 bacterium | reverse complement strand
TTTGATTATGAATTACCGGAAGAATTAATAGCTCAACGTCCTTGTGAAAAACGTGAAAACTCAAAAATGATGGTTTTAAACAGAGAAAATCATCAAATTCTGCATAAAAACTTTTTTAATATAGTTGATTTATTAGACGAAAACTGTGTTCTCATTTTGAATAACACAAAAGTTATGCCTGCAAGACTTTACGGTTACAAAGACACAGGAGCTAAAATTGAAGTATTTTTACTAAAAAAATATGATGGTGAAAACCGATGGGAAGTACTTATCAGACCTTCAAAACGAGTCAGACCCGGCACAATTATCAATGTTTCGGAAGAACTTTCGGTTGAAATTATAATGCCGTTACCTGATGACGGCAAATGGGTCGTTAAAATGGTTTATGAAGGAGATTTGCTAAAAATCTTACATAAAGTTGGCAACATTCCGTTACCGCCTTACATCGAACGTAAAATGGCAACAGAAGAATTAAAACAACTCGATTTCGAAAGATATCAAACTGTTTATGCTAAAAATGAAGGCTCTGTTGCTGCTCCGACTGCAGGATTACATTTTACGGAAGATATTTTAAACAAACTCAAGGCCAAAGGTGTTGAAATCGGCTATGTTACACTAGATGTCGGAATCGGGACTTTTAGACCGGTCAAGTGCGAAAACATTTTAGATCACCAAATGGACTCTGAAGCATTTGAAATTACACAAGAAACTGCAGATTTAATAAACAACGCAAAAGCTCAGGGCAAAAAAATTGTTGCAGTAGGTACAACAACCGTAAGAACTTTAGAATCTGCATACAAAATTTATGGCGAAATCAAAGCTTGCCGTTCAGCCTCAAATCTGTTTATATACCCGCCTTATGAATTTAAAGTTGTTGATAAACTACTTACTAATTTCCATTTACCTAAATCAACACTTCTAATGCTGGTCAGTGCATTAGCTACCAAAGATTTTATTTTTGAAGGTTATGCTGAAGCTATTAAAGAAAACTACCGGTTTTATAGTTACGGTGATTGCATGTTTATTGACTAGCTTTTACCAATTCTGTTCTATATCTTTTATATTGTTGGTTTAAATCAGTTCTTTCTATCGCTTTGTTGATAGCCTCAATTGCGCTGTCATAATCTCTGATTCTCTCGTAAGCATATGCTAAATAATAATAAGCAAAAGCACTGTCTTCTATTTCAGCTTGACGTTTCAATGAATGAACCCGCTTGATATCCACTTTAGCCTTCATTTTCTCATATTGTTCAATATCTTCTTTTGCTCCGATATGATCGCCCAAACCTTCTTTTATTTTAGCTCTGCGTTTATATAAAAAATAACTCTCACTATCGCCTAAAACTTCATTAATCGCTAAATCAATATATTGCAAAGCAGTCTTTTTATCAGAATATTGATATCTCTTAGCTAGCTCATAATACTCTTTCATCTTATCTGTTTTTACAAAAGAAGTATCAAAGGTGTAATTAATTGTTATTGTTTCACGTGTACTATTTGTCGGAAACTCTCCAAAAGGCTCAGATTTATGAATTGCGTAAACCGCTGACTCGTCATAAATCAAATTCCCTGAGCTCTCTAATATATCTCCACTTATTACATTTCCGTGCTTATCGATTTTAAATAATACTCTGATATGCCCTTCTTCCATAAAATCAGGTGCCACCCAGTTTTTTTGCAATTTTTCTTTTACATTAACCATATATTCAGAAAAATCGTTTAAAACTCTTTGATTAGTCGAAGGTCTGTTATAATAAGACGGATACTCATAAGCTAAAACACTTTGAGCAAATACAATACACATCCCTATTAATAAAACTTTTATACGCATAATAATATATTAATTTAAATAAAAAGATAATACAAATAACAAATTATTTTTTTAGGAGTTTTAATATATCTACAATGAAAATAATAAATAACAGTTATAATAACACAATTTTTTCACAAAAAGTTAAACAACTTACACCAAAACAAACTGCGGAATTAATCGAAGCATTACAAACAAGCATTTGTTTGGACGAAGTTGCTACAAAAACAAACCTTAAACCGGATAGAATCCGATATTTTTGCAAACATAAACTTGGGAAAAAATATACTCAAATTAAAAGAGAAGCTATCAGCGAAATACTAAAAACAAACAAAGACAACAATGCTTTAAGCCAAAAATTCAAAGTCAGTAAAGAACGAGTTAAACTTATACAATACGGGTCGAAACAAATCAATAAAGAAGATTTAATAGTACGATCCTTAAATGAACAAATCAAATATTTATGGGAAAAAGGGCTTAGCGTAGAAGATATCGCAGCAAAAACAAAAAGCGAATATGACTATGTATTTAATTATTTAGCAACTGAAGCTCAAAACAAAGGTCCTTGGATTGGTTAACTAAAAAAAATGATGACTCGAAAGTCATCATTTTTTAGTTTTGATTCTTTAACCGGTTCTACACTGCATAAACAGAAACTTGTTTTCTGTCACGTCTGTGAGATTCAAATTTAACTTGACCGTCAATTAGAGCAAATAAAGTATCATCAGAACCAATACCTACATTGTTTCCTGGGTGTACTTTAGTACCTCTTTGGCGAACCAAGATATTACCAGCTTTTACGATTTCTCCACCGAACTTTTTAACGCCTAAACGCTTCGCTTCTGAATCGCGGCCGTTACGGGTGGAACCCATACCTTTCTTATGTGCCATTTTTATTCTCCTTTATATTATAAGTTATTAAGTAACTAAGTGATTAAGTGATTTTTAACTTATTCTCTTAAACCACCCCCCGCCCCTTGAGGAGAGGGTAGAATTTCGACTTGAAAACCTTTACAGATTGGAAGTCAGAAATTCGTGTGAGGGCTTACCCCTCAACAGTTTATGCTTCTGCAGTTTCAGTAGCTTCTGCTTTTTTAGCTGCAGTTGTTCTGATTTTATTAATCATAACTCTTGCAAAACCTTGTCTGTGACCATATTTTCTTCTATAACCTTTTTTAGGTCTTTGTTTGTAAACAATAATTTTCTTAGCACGATCTGTTTTAATTACAGTACCTTCAACAGTTGCTTTTTCAACGTATGGTTGACCAACTTTTGATTTTTTACCGTTAACAATCATAACAATTTTATCGAAAACAACTTTTGAATCAGCTTCTTCACCGATTAATTCGATATCAACATAACGTCCTTCTTCAACTTGGTATTGTTTACCACCTGTTTCGACTATAGCGTACATAGTTAATTTCCTTTCTTTTTTGAGGAATCGTAACCGCCTTCGTGAGCGATTTTAGGCACGATTAACCTATCTAATACTATTTATACACTACTATTTAAACACAACCCCGCCTTCACTGTCAATCATATAAACTAGAAATTTTGTTAAGAATTATTAAGAAAATCATACATTCTAATGATTTTATTTCAAAAATATACTGGTAATATATACCTATACTCCTTAAAAAACGACGATACACATATCCCTAATCAACAGCTATGCACGGCAAACGTTCATAGCTTTTTTTTATGCTTATGTTTTTCATATTGCTTTTTTTGTGAAAATCGTTAAAATAGATGTATGTTCAAGAAGAGTTTGATTATTTTAGCACTTATATTTACACTTCCGGCTTTGGCAGATTATGACCCAATGTCAGAAGAGCCGATAACAAGTCCGGATGAGTTTTATAAAGAACAACAAGAACAAACTTATTCTGAAGAAACGGAGTCTCCGGAATTTGAGTATCCATCGTATAATCAACCGGAAACCGTCGAGGTTAAACCAACAAAGAATTATCCTGAAATATATCGTTCTTTAGCTCCTGCGACTCACTCATATTTACACGGAATTGATCCGGATCAGTATTACGATATGAAAGACGCAACTTGGGCTCCTTATCCTCTTTTAAGGTTAAATTCATACATTTATTTTAAAAATCAATCAATTGAACCGGGGTATTATTTGTTAACCCCTCGTGAGCACAAAGGTAGTTGGTACTTATTGTTTAAACAAAACGGAAAAGTTTCACACATTATACCCGTTTATGAAAGAGATATCGTTCCTGAATTCTTTTACGAAAAACACCTTCCGCAACCAAAATTAACCGGAGCTCAAAAAGTTCATATGGGTGTTTTAAACTTCTTAGGAAAGTTTAAAAGCACCAAAAGAAAAGATCCAATAAAATCCTATATGGAAATAACCGATTTAGAAAATCATTTTGTTTCTATCGTTATATATTACGGAAATCACAAATATTCCACAATTTTCAGAACTGTTAAATTATAAACAAAAAACCTCTGACAGATTTTGCCAGAGGTTTTTAACTAATTTAAGCGAGCATTTTTCGGAACGACCGTCACTCCACCTTCCGAAACATAAAAACCACGCGCAATGTCTTCTTCCCGATCAATACCGATTCTTGTATAAGGCGGGATTTCTACGTTTTTATCAATAATAGCTTTCCTAATTTCAGAATAACGACCTACGGTAACATTTTCCATTAATATACTGTCTGAAACTTGAGAATAACTGTTTATTCTAACCTTTGGAGATAAAATACATCTGGACAACATACCGCCTGAAACAATACAACCCTCAGAAACCATTGAATTTGTTGCCATACCAACCCTATCACCTTCTTGCCAAATAAATTTTGCAGGCGGGTAATTGTAATTAAATGTTCTTAACGGCCAATCTTTAGAATACAAATTTAACTCCGGTTCATATTCTAACAAATCCATGTTTGCTTGCCAGTAAGCGTCAATACAACCGACATCACGCCAATACCCTTTTTCTTTTTCAGTCATTCCCGAAAACTCATTGTCTGCAAAATTATACACATAAATTCTCTTATTTTGACTTAATAACATCGGAATAACATTTTTCCCAAAATCATGATGAGAATCCTCAATCTTTGCATCTTCTTCTACGGCATTTACTAAAATATCCTTGTTAAATATATAATTCCCCATAGATGCCAAACACATTTTTGGATTTCCCGGAATAGTTTTCGGTGTTGTTTTCGGTTTTTCAACAAAACCGGTCAAACGCCAACTTTCATCAACTTCTATAATCCCGAATTCATGAGCTTCTTCTACAGGAATCGGAATTGCAGAAATGGTTAAATCCGAACGGTTATTCTTGTGGAATTTCTGCATTTGCCATACATCCATTTTATAAATATGGTCACCGCCAAACACGCAAACATAATCCGGATCTTCGTCATTTATGTGAAACAAGTTCTGATAAACGGCATCTGCAGTACCTTTATACCAGCTTCCGCCGGTACGCATTTGAGCCGGAACCAAATCCACATATTGGTTCAAAAACGGAGACAATGTCCAACCTCTGGTTAAATGCTTATTCAAAGAGTCAGACTTGTACTGAGTTAAAACTTTAATCTTAAAAAAGCCGGAATTTATAAAATTGTTTAATACAAAATCAACAATTCGATATCTTCCGCCAAACGGAACTGCCGGTTTTGCTCGGTATTGAGTTAACGGAAACAGCCTCTTACCTTCACCTCCGGCAAGAATCATAACCAAAGTATCATCAATAGACATATAAATCCTCCTAGACTACATCTATTTTAACAAATTTTTTCAAAATTTGCACTAATTCTTTATGAAAATTTAAGAACAAAATAAAGAAAACCTATTTTTTATAATTATTCCCCACGTGGACTCTCTTTTTCGGCAATGTTTTTAATTTATAAAAACTTCATAATTGGGTGGTAAATAAAATATTAGTAGTAACAGCGGGTTTTAAGCAAACAATTATAAACCTGCTAAAGCATTACCTATAAGGAGGTTAAAATGACGATTAGAAAACTTACTGTGGCAGCTGCAATTGCCGTTGGTATAGCAACATGTTCGTTTAATACGGTAATGGCAGCTTGCCCATGCGACCAACGTCCTATTGTTAGTCAATCAAACTGCGGATGCAATGATTTGCCTGTAGTAACAGGTGCAGCATGCCCGTGTGACCCAAAACCAAGTCCTTGTTGTGACTCTATGCCAAAATGCGAACCGGACCCGATCCCTTCTTGCGCATTATGTCCTAACACAAGCGGTTTTGACAGAGCGAATATGAAACAAGTATATGCATATCCTAACGGAATTTACGGATATAACAATTACGTTGGTACAAACGCTGATTCTGTATATTCTTCAGAAGGCTTTGGAGTTTGCAGAGATAACAAAAAATTATTGACCCAAGAAGTAATGGGTACAACAGTAACTTCAGACGGCTCTATTACCGGTGCCGCTTCTAACATTCCTTGTTTAAATGACATGGGTAGCCACAACGGAATCCCTATAATCAGAGATGAAAACAGAATGGATGGCGCAGGTTGTCCTATACAAATGAGTACTGCAAATTCAATCCAAGCCGTTAAAAAAAGCTTAGTACCATTTGACTTATCTCCATTTGCCAATATGACAGGTGCAGCTGCGCCGGCTCAATTACAAATGTTCCCTGATGTTCCAAACGGTTATTGGGCATCTTGTCCGATAGATAAACTCGCTACAAATGATGTAGTTGTCGGTTACCCTGACAGAATGTTTAAACCTTCAAAAACAATCTCCAGAGCAGAATTTGCAACAATGATTGTAAAAGGTTTTGAAAAAGACATGTATTCATCAGCTCCTGAAAAATTATTCTCAGATGTGCCTATAAATCACTGGGCAAACTCAGCAATTACAGCAGCTGTTCATCAAGATTTATTAAAAGGATATCCTAACGGCACATTTATGCCAAACCACAATGTAACAAGAGCAGAAGCTCTTTGTGCATTAGCTAAAGGAATCAAATGTCCTGCTTTAGACAAATGTAAGGCTCAAGAAATATTATCACAATACACAGACGGAAACAGTGTTCCTGAATGGGCACAAATCCCTATTGCAACAGCTTTGGAAAAAGGAGCTTTATGTGATTCTCCAAACCCTAAAATGATTTCACCATTCAAAGATGCAACCAGAGCGGAAATCGCATCTATGTTACAAAACATCAGAGTGAATGCAGGTATTGATAAAAATCCTGTAACTGCAAATAATGATTGTCCAATTTGTCCTGTTGATAAAAAAGCGTTTATACAAGAAGATGAATTGGTTAAAATCCCTACATTACAACTTGAATTTAAAGACCAAGTTACAGCAAAATCTTCACACGTAGGACAAAAATTTGCAGCAAAAACATTAGAAGATGTGACAATAAATGGTCATTTATTCCCTTGCGGTTCAAATGTTCACGGTAAAGTCGTAGAAGTTATCAGACCTTCAGGTTGCCAAAAAGGAGCGTTGAAACTAGCCTTCACCGACATTGAAAACTGCGGTTGCAAAGCAACATTGCCTAGACAAATTTTAACAGCTCAAATTGACAAATCAAATACACCAAATATCCTATCAAGACTTGTTACAGCACCATTTACTTGGGCAGGTTCACTTGTTGGTATCGTTGGCAGAACAACAGGTGGTATGTTAACAACTCTCGGAAACGCAGTTGAAGACGTTTCAACAGGTACTGGTATCGCATTAGGAGAAGTATTCCAAGGACAATTACCTGCTGCGGGCAGAAGTGTTTATGACGTAGTAAAAGACACAGTTAAAGCTCCGATTGATTTAACAAGAACAGCTTTATCCGGTACTATGGGCTTGTTCCAAACAACAGGAGACGAAGTTGCATACTTAGTTAACGCAAAAGGTTACAAAATCTCTGCAATTAACCCTAAAGAACGTGTAACAATCGCTTTTGGTTGTAGCGGAGAATAAGCATTAAGCAATAGTGAAGAGTGAAATTATTCACCTTTACAAAAATAAGCCCTGGCAGTAGTTTTTGCGGGGCTTATTTTTTTATATACACATCTTAAAAAATATGATAAGATAATATGCATAGGATATGAAAGTTTCTGCATTACAAAATTATAAATTTAATTTCTTTACAACAAATAACAGAAACAGGGAAAACAATACCTGTTATCTTAATCATGAAATAAAACGACCTTCCTTAGCAATTGTTTTCAAGAGCATTGCTAACGCAGGAAAACTAAAAAAATTGTTTTCGTACCAAATTCCGTGCATGTATAGCGGAACAGAAATGATTGACCCTAAAAGAGTTCAACGATATATGAGCGCTAAAGTATTCGAAAAGCCAATCGGTGATATTATAAAAATTGTAGAACCTCTTGAAAAATGTTTGACAGGAATCGAAGATAGAGTTTACAAAATCATTAAAGAAACCGCAAAAGAACATCCTGAAAAAAGCGCAAAAGAAACCGTCCAATCAATTAGCAAAATACACCAAAAGCGATTGAGGAAGAAACAAGCTCCAATCTTTAACGAATTAAACGAACTTGCCCAAGAACTACCTGATGCATATCGTTATAAATTCAAACAATTTATGGCAGAAACAGAGTGCAAACTATCTGACAAACCGGTAGTTGTACCTTTTAGCACAACGGAATTTAAATACAAACTCGAAAAAATCAGAGATGACGTAAGCAAACATAAGAACCCCAAAGCAGTTCGTGTAGTTAACAAATTATTAAGCGAGTCCAATCGTTTTTACAAAGATACAAATAGCAAAACAGTTGAAAACCAAAAACGCATTTTATCTTTTATGGAATTAATTTTGTCACGCTCAATACTTAAAGAAAATGAACAATTAAACGAATTAATGCAAAACTCTCGTAAAAGATTAAATTTCGAAAAAATGAGAGTTCCTTTTTCAAGAAAATCTTTTATCTATGATTTATCTAATATTATTGAGCACTTGCCGGACAAAAATCTTCAAGACAAAATGATAACAACAGCTTTAAAACTTCCTACATCACAAAACAGCATTTCTGCATACATAACTAAAATCGCAAATCAACCTTCCGAAAAGATAATGTATCGTCTTCTCTGGCCATTTTTTGCTTCTGTTGAACATATACTCCCTCGCTCAAAGGGCGGTGCAGATTCAATGGAAAATTTTGGAGGTGCTACAACAAAAGAAAATTCTGAACGTCAAAATATAGATTTTGTATGCCAAATAAAAAGACGACCTCAAACAAAAAAAAATTGCCAAAAGTATTTAGACAGAATGATTGAGTTGGTTCAACAAGGAATTTTTGATTTATTAAATATTGATAAAAAATATATTGAAGATTTCAAAACAGCAATAAAAAAACAATCAAAAGGAGCTATCGTACTAGATACCTCAAAAATGAGCAGTCAAACTCTCGACAAAATAGCTTAATGTTTCTTAACAAAAATAATATTTTGCGCAATTTTAGAAGATTAAAATACTTTATCTATATGTGTAGTAATAGCATAGGTGTGTTAATATGATAAACTTTACCTCAATGTATACCGGAATGGGTGGCGCAATGAACAGCGTTAACGTACACCAACACTTGAAGCAACGCTACGGATGCGGGTACGAAGATTTCGGAAACAAACCTTATAAACAAGGTTACCCGATGGGAATAGTTCCGAGAGAAAAGAAAACTCCGGTACAACAAAACCCTTTTATTAAATTTTTAATAAAAATTTTTGGTTAAACTCTTCTTTTTAGCGTATTCATGATATAATCGTTGAGTAAGCAATATAGGAGTTCTAACAATGGCAAAAGACTGTAGTTTTGATGTTGTATCAGAATTTGATAAACAGGAATTAGTTAACGCAATTGACCAAGTTAAGAGAGATATCTCTTCTCGCTTTGATTTAAAAAATTCTAACTCTTCAATTGATTTAGAAGCAGATAAGTCCATTACCATCACAACTAATGATGATATGAAATTAAGAAACATTTATGATATTTTGCAATCAAAATTAGTTAAGAGAGGTTTAAGCATTAAAATTCTTGACGCACAAGGAATTGAAAATGCTTTAGGCGGAAATGTTCGTCAAATATACAACCTTAGAAAAGGCTTAACTCAAGAATTAGCTAAAAAAATCGTTGCAGATATAAAAGACTCAAAACTAAAAGTTCAAGCTTCAATCCAAGGAGAACAAGTAAGAGTTTCTGGCAAATCTAAAGATGATTTACAAGACGTAATCAAGCTTCTTCGTGCAAATGAAGAAAAGTATGATTATCCGCTACAATTCACAAACTATCGTTAAATATTGTTGGGCAAGTATGCCCAACATACAAATTTTCCTTATCCTACCAGTTTGAACCAACTACTAGTTCGTTCCAAAGGAGCACTTGGCGGGGTAAATAAAATTAGGAATCTAGACGGAATGTGCTCCGCCCAAAGGTTGAAAAAAATGTCAAATATAGAAAACACAATAGACAGAATTCAAGAGTTACTTGAAGATACAGAAACAGAAGATCTTCTAAGAGAGGAATTAAACTCCTTCCACGAAGCAGACCTTGCTGATATTTTCCAGTTATTAAAACCGGAAGAGCGTTTATCGTGTTTTCTAAAGCTTGATGAAGAAAAAGCTGCAGATGTTATTGAGTATTTGCCGGCTCAACTCCAAGTAGAAATCTTAGGAGATATTGACGAGACACTTGCTTCCAGATTAATCTCTAAACTCCCGCATGACGAAGCTGCCGACGTTTTAGGGGATATGGAAGAAGATGAAACGGAAATTTATCTCGACAAATTGCCGGAAAAATTCTCTTCTGAAATCAGAGAACTTTTAACATACAACGAAGATACTGCCGGTGGGATAATGAACCCTCAAGTTCTTACTATCGCCCACAGCATGAGCGTAAAAGATGCTTTAGATACCATTCGTATTAAAGCGGAAAAAGACAATATAGAACTTTATTACGTATATGTTGTTGATAAACAAGACCATTTGTTAGGCGTTGTTTCATTAAGAACTTTATTAACAACTCCTGCCAATTTGTCTATCAGTGAAATAATGTCAAGGGATATTGTCAAAGTTCACGTTGATGATTATCAAGGTCACATTGCCGATATCTTTATGAAATACCAATTTAACGCTTTGCCTGTTGTTGATCAATACAATCATTTAAAAGGTATTGTTACTTGGGATGACGTTCAAGACATCGTTGAAGAAGAAACAACCGACGAAATCTTAACATCTTCAGGTATCGTAACCGACCTAGGTGATGACAATGACGATGACGTTTTAACAGGTAGCTTGGCACACTCTATAAAAGCTCGTATTCCGTGGTTATTTATTACACTTTTGGGAGAATTTGTAGCCGTTTCTGTTACGAACAAATACGACCATACTTTTACGGCACTTCCTGTAATTGCGGCATTTATGCCTTTATTAGCCGGATTAGGCGGTAATATTGGGACTCAAAGTATAACACTTATGGTTCGTGGGATGTCAACAGGACAAGTAACATTAAGCTCCGGTTGGAAATACATTTGGAGAGAAACTTTAACCGGTATTAGCATCGGTTTGATTTTCGGATTATTAGTAATGCTTGTTACCTGCGGATGGCAACACAATATACAACTTGGTTTAATTGTCGGAGCTGCAATGGCATTGAATATGACAATTGCAACAATGATCGGAACTTGCACGCCATTAATACTAAAAAAACTTAGATTTGACCCTGCCGTAGCATCAGGTCCTGTAATCGCAACAACAATTGACGTAGTCGGTTTAGCCGTTTATCTAACGCTTGTTACTTGGTATTTAATTTCGGTGTAGGGGTAAAATGAAAAAGTTTTATCTAAAATCAATGGGCTGCAAATCAAATCAATTTGAGGGACAAATTGTTTCTGAACAATTGCGAAATGCTGGATATGAAGAAGCAAAAAAACTTCAAGATGCAGAAATCTTTATACTAAATTCTTGTTCAGTTACCCATAAAAGTGACAACGAAGCAATGTATCATCTGCGTCACGCTAAAAATTTAGGATTAAAAACTGTCCTTACAGGATGCGTTGCACAAATTGAAAAAGAAAAACTTTTACAAGAGCCTTTTATAGATGCGGTCTATGGAAACGAAGATAAATTCAACATTGTAGAGCTATTAAAATCTAATGAAGAATACGCTGTACTTGACTTAATGAACAAAACTGATTTTTGCAATGTAACCCTAAACGATACGACAAAAACAAGAATGAGTTTAAAAATTCAAGACGGTTGCGACAATCGTTGTGCATACTGTATTATTCCTTACGGCAGAGGTAAATCAAGAAGTGCAGATCCTAATTTCATAATAAATGAAATAAATCGTTATACTTCACTAGGGTACAAAGAAGTTGTATTCACAGGTATTCACATCGGACTTTACGGCAAAGGGATAAATGTGAATGGAAAAGAAATATCTTTACTGGACTTATTGAAAATTGTTGAAGAAAAAACTTCTATACCTCGCTATCGTTTGGGGTCATTAAACCCTTTAGAAATAACTCCTGAAATGCTGGATTTTTTACAAAATAGCGAAAAGTTCTGCCCGCATTTTCATTTATCACTGCAATCAGCTTGTAATTCAACTTTAAAAAGGATGAACAGGCATTATTCCGTAGAATTTTATTTAGATCAGATTGAAGATATCATATCACGTTTTGACAAACCGTTTTTAGGTTCAGATATAATTGCAGGATTCGTAGGAGAATCAGAAGAAGATTTTATCACAACAGTTGACAACCTTAAAAAATCTAAGTTGAGCCAAATCCACACATTCCCTTACTCAATCAGAAAAGGCACTATAGCAGAAAAACTTCAAGGACATCTACCTGATAACGTAAAAGAAGAACGTGCAAATGTTAT
>JAFQNY010000103.1 GCA_017395765.1 bacterium | reverse complement strand
ATTTAAAGCTTGTCTTTCATAACAAAATTTTGAAACAAGTTCAGCAGCTATATGTTGAGAATCTGCTGCAGAACCTCCGTTACCCGCAATTAAAATTTTATTATTATTTTTATAAGAATTTATTATAATTTCTGCAGATTTATTGATAATACTTATTAAATTTTCATCTTTATAAATATTATTTTTAGTATTAATTGAATCAGCAATATAATTTTCAATATAATTTTTCAATACACAAACTCCCTGATTTATATTATATAATAAATTTTAATTTTTTATAAATAATTAAAGTTTAGCAACCATATCTTCAAGACAAATTTTAACGTGTGCATAATTTAAACCGCCTTGTAAATAAGCAACATAAGGCGGACGCATAGGACCATCTGCTGATAATTCAATAGTAGAACCTTCAATAAAAGTACCACCGGCCATAATAACTTTGTCTTCATATCCCGGAATATTTTCTGGTATAGGAGTAACATAACCGTTTATCGGTGATAAAGATTGAATTGTTCTACAGAATTCTTCTAAATGTTCAGGTTTTCCGAAAATAATATTTTGGATAATATCCGTTCTTTTTTCATCAAATTTAGGATAAGTATCAAACCCTATATCTTCAAAAACTTTTGCTGCAAGAATAGCACCTTTGACAGCTTCTGAGACAATAGACGGAGCCATAAACAAACCTTGAAATATTAATCTGTGTTGATTAAACATAGCACCGCCTTCAGAACCGACTCCCGGAGCTGTAAGACGGTTAGCCGAGCGATTGACATAAAGTTCTTTACCGGCAATATAACCACCGGCTTCAACAATACCGCCACCCGGATTTTTTATCAATGATCCGGCAATCAAATCAGCACCTACTTCTAAAGGTTCTTGTTTATCAACAAATTCACCGTAACAATTATCAACAAAACAAATACAATTTGGATTTTTTGATTTAACTGTTTTACATATTTTTTCAATTGTTTCAATAGCTAAAGATTTTCTTGTTGAATAACCTTTTGAACGCTGAATTAAAACCATTGTAACAGTTTCATCTATCATTTGTTCCAGTTTGGAAAAATCAATATCAGTATTATTTAATAAAGGAACTTCATCATACAAAACGCCGTTTCCTATAAGAGAAGAGCGTTTTGTTTCTTCATCACCCGCAGTTCCGATAACTTCTTGCATAGTGTCATATGGCGCACCTGCAACTGAGATAAGTTTATCTCCGGCTTTAAGGTTTCCGAATAAAGCACAAGCGAGTGTGTGTGTGCCTGATGCAAAATGTATTCTGACTAAAGCTTTTTCTGCTTTAAAAACTTGAGCAAAAGTTTTATCTAATATTTCACGACCTAAATCGTCGTGTCCGTATCCTGAAACTGTGTAAAAATGTTCCGGAGCAACTTTGTTATCAAAAAAAGCTTTTAAAACTTTTCTTTGGTTAAAATCCCTAATATCATTAATTCTGTCAAAATATTTTTCTAAATTCTTTTCAGTGGTTTTAAAATTGTAATTCATAATAATAGAATAATAATTCAATAAAATTGTTTATGCAATAATTGATATTGAAGAGAGGTAATTTTGAATATCGAAATATTAAAAAATAAAAAATTATATTATGTTTTGTTAGGCATTATATTTGTATTAGCAATAATAATAAGGGTTTTGTTTTTAATAAACAATAATGTTTTTGAAGATGATGAATGCAGATTGATAATATCTTATCTT
>JAFQNY010000102.1 GCA_017395765.1 bacterium | reverse complement strand
ATTCTTGCATAACTTGTTGAAGGTTTCTTTTTTTTCTTCTTTTGTTGCCGATAACAGTGTTTCTTATAGCTTCAACAGATTTTTGGTATTGAGAAGTAACAAGAGAGTTGATGTATTTTTGAGAAGTAGTTTCAATGATTTCTTCTTCAGCATCGATAGTGTTAACAGCATCGAATTCGTTATTTAATTGAATAAAGAAATTGTTTAATTTGTTGACTTCTTCATTTTTAACTGTTTCAGTAACGAATAACATCTCTTAGCTCCTGTTGTATCTCTTATGTATATATAAAGTATTTATCGAATCAAAAATTGCCTTTTTTGTCTTGTTTTGTTAAGTTTTGTAACATTAAGTTTAAAAAATGGTAATATTCGTAAAAAAGTTAACATTGTTTTGATATAATATTTTGGTGCTGGGGTAATCAGGGGTAAGCATGAGAGAAAGAATTTTATTATTTTCAATATTAACTTGTTTAGGAGTTTTCTTGTACGTATTCCAAAATCATGTGAATACTGTACATGGCTTTTTGATTTTATGTGCGTGTATGGTTACGTATGGGTTATATTCGATAGCCGCTACAAAGTATCAAAAGCGCAAGTTAAAGAAAAATCCTCCAGTGGTTAATGAAAATTATAAACCGTTTGTTTCTATAATGATACCTGCTCATAATGAGGAATATGTAATTGCAAATACTGTAAATAATATTAGACAAATTGATTATCCGAATTACGAGATTATCGTTATAGATGACAGAAGTTCTGATAATACAGCTTCTGTGATCAAGGATTTAGAGTCAAAATTTGATAATGTCAAAGCTTTAATTAGAGATAAAGACGCTTTTCCAGGTAAGTCTGCAGTTTTAAATGATGCATTGGGATTGGCGAAAGGTGAAGCTATATTGGTTTTTGATGCTGATGCAACTGTTGAACCCGATTTTCTTTCAAAATTAATACCTCATTTGGAACCGGTTGATGTAGGTGCGGTGCAAGCTCGTAAAATTATTCGCAATAAAGACTATAATTTCTTAACAAGATGCCAAAATAATGAATATACGCTGGATACGCATTTTCAAGTCGGCAGAGATGCTGTTAAGGGTGCAGCAGAATTACGTGGTAATGGTGAATTAATAAAACGTGTAGCATTAGAAGATATTGGCGGATGGAATAATTATACGATTACAGACGATTTAGATATGTCCACCAGACTTCATATAAAAGGGTGGGACGTAAGATTTTGTCCTGAAGCTTGTGTTTACGAAGAAGGTATAATTTACCTTTATCCGTTATTCAGACAACGTCGTCGGTGGTTAGAGGGTACTATTAGAAGATATTTGGAATATTTTGGTGAAGCAATGAGATCCAAAGACATGTCTCTAAGAGCCAGATTGGATATGGCAATCTATATCACGCAATTCATAATGCCATTGTGGTTTATGATGGAAGTTGTATTTAGAATTGTTAAATTGTTTGCTGATAAGGTTGATCCGTTTAGTTTGCACAATGTTTTATGGTCATCTTTGGTTATTTCATCTGTTGTCGGATTGGGATTTTTTATGGCTATAAGATACAGTTTGAGACGTTATGACGCTGTGCCTAGATTGCAAGCTTTAAAACAAGCTTTGGAAACAACAGTTTATTTCTTTATAATATGGTTTCCTATGGAATTGTTTATCTGCGGTAAAATTCTTTTCTGCAAAAAAGATATGAATTGGGGCAAGACTGCGCATGGTTTAGTAATGGAAGAAGAATCTTTAAAACAAGAAAATAAAAATGAAAATGAGAAAGAATTACAAGAGGTATGAATAGAATGATGACAACTGTAAGTGATTTAGAATATGTAAGAGAACATGTCAGACAAGTTCCGGATTTTCCAAAACCGGGAATATTGTTTTTGGATATAACAACAGCAACAAAAGATGCAAAATCCTTACAAATTTCTTTGGATTTTTTGTATGAGAAGTTTAAGGATGAAAAGGTTGATTATATTGCAGGTATTGAATCTAGAGGGTTTATATACGGTGCGGCTTTAGCGGCTAAATTAGGGGTTGGGTTTATTCCTATAAGAAAACCGAATAAATTACCTGCTGATACCGTAAAAGAAAGTTATTCCTTAGAGTACGGTACAGATACTATTGAAATGCATGCAGATGCTATAAAATCCGGTGACAGAGTTGTGATTATTGATGACTTGTTGGCAACAGGAGGAACTGCTGTTGCTGCTTGTAATTTGGTTAAGAAGGTTGGCGGAGATGTAGTTGCTGCCGCGTTTATTATAGAATTAGATCCGCTAAAAGGACGTGAAAAAATTGAAGCAAAAGGGGTGAAAGTTGTTTCAATGCTTAATTATGACTTAGATTAGTAACACATATTAAGTGAGAGAGATATTTAAGTACGCTGATTTGGCGTACTTTTATTTTTTTTCAAAGAATTGATTGCTAAAGTTTCCAATTCTCCTAAATCACTTATAATTTCTTTTATTGTGTTACGAATTGAAGAAGTTTTTAATTCTAATTCTTCTAAATTTTCTATTTGTTTAGTAGTGATATTAAATTCTTTTAAATTATCTCTTGTTCTGAAGATTTTGATTTTAAGAAGGCTCTTGTAATTAATGGTTTGTGATAAATGAATGTATGTTAATCTTAAATTTTTTCTTAAATCGTTAATTTCCTTGTTTAATAATGTTGTTGTCATTACTTTCTCCATTTTTTGTATATATTACCATAGCTTTGCAAACATGCAAATATTATTATATTATTTTGTAATCTTGCTATTATTTTGTGCTTTATATTTAGTTAAAATTTAAAAATGGATTCAGTGAAAATATTATTGGGTAAAAGAATTAAAGAATTAAGAGATGAGAGAGGTTGGACACAAGAAGTCTTTGCTGAAAAGTCGGTTCTTGATGTAACTACTATCAGTAATATTGAAAATGGTAAAAACTATCCAAATTCAATAACTATTGAAAAAATAGCCAGAACTTTTGATGTTCAATTGCATGAACTATATATTTTTGAACATTTGCAAAAACCTGATTTTAATATTTTACTTCAAGAGATGAATGAGGCTTTTTTAGATAATCCGGAATTGGTTTATAAAATGTATAATGTTTTCAAAGTTATAAATTTTTAAAAATTCTTTTTATTTTTTGAAAGTTTTAATATTTCCGTATTAATGTCTTCAAGATTGTATTCTATATCTTGGTATTTGCAAAAAATTTCTGGATATAGTGTGCTTATGAGATTAAGTTTGCAAAGTTCATTAAAAATATTTTTTAAATGTTTTTTTGATTCACTTGTAAAATATAAGCTTAATTCATAGTCATCATAGTAAAAAAAATTACAATCTAGCATTTTAATATCACCTATTTAAATAAAAGTTGAGTATAGTAAACTTAATGTTATTTTAAGCAAGTGGAGATAGTTTTGTCAATAAGTATTATTAGAGTATGTCACAGGATAAATTATTATCAACAATAGGTTTGAATATTAAAATTGAACGAATACGAGCTAGAATGACGCAAGAAGATCTGGCTGAATTAGTAAAGATTAATTCTAAACACCTTGGGGCAATAGAAAGAGGGGAGGTTAATCTTAGGGTTCTTACGCTTGTATCTTTAGCCAAGGCTTTGGATATTTCTTTAGATAAATTATGTAAATAATTTTGAGGTTTTTTATAAATCAAACAAATCTTCTTCTTTGTAATAATTTTTCTTCTTCTTTTTTATTTTAGCATTTCGCTTTTTTATGTCATTAGAAACATGTTTGTATGCGTTATCAAGTGATATTCTCATTAAAGGTTTGTTAGTAGCCCTGTCGTTTACTATTAACCAATAAGTTTGTTTGATATTGTTAACTGCAAAAGAAATTTTACCGGCTTTTCTGTCTCCGGGTTTAAAATGTGAAAAAACTAATCTTGTGTCCCCAAATATGGATGGGTTAAATACACTATTATAATCATTGACTAAGGCGATATCCATTCCAGAAAAGCTCTTGTCAGACATATTGGATATTGAAACTGACAATGTAAGAGTATTAACTTCTCCAAACGGATCTTTTTCATATAAAATGTTCCCGATTCTTATATCAAGTCCCGGATATTTTTCTTCTTTTTGTTTTAAAGCTTCTTCTTTATAAACCGGTAGTTCAACATTAGACAGGATTTTTACTTTTATTTCGTCCCCCGGAGAAATAAGCACATCTTTACCCTTTCTGTATAATGCCATTCCTAACCCGACACCGGAACCAACGGCAGCTCCTCCTGCAAGAGTCCATCCTTGAGAAGCAATTGCCGATTCGATGCCTAATGCCTGAGCTGCAAATAAACCTCCTAAAACAGCTCCGCCTGCGGTGTAACCCAAATCTTGTGCGACGATTTTTGTTGCAGCTTTAATCGGATGCAATTTTGTACTCATTTTTCCTTCGATAGGGATTTCTCTTCCGTCAGGAGTAACCAAGTAATCAAATGACAAATTTATATACCCGTCTCTGCCAAGTCTTTTAGCTTCACTTGACTCAACGATGCTACCATGAGCTATAGTTCCTTTTGGTATAATAACTCCTTTGTCGCCGATAACATCGCTTGTAACTTCTGCAAAAAATTCATCCCCTTCAAAAGAAAAACTTCCGTCAAGCACTTGTGATACAGTCATTTCAATAGTGTCTTTTTTTTCTAAGGTTTCAGTTTTTCCCGTGTAAAGTTTTTCGTCTAATCCTGTGTAATTATTATCAAACTCTGCATGACCTTGAAAAACCTCGTTACCGGCATGGGCAAGGTTGCTTGTTAGAAATATGCAAAGTAAAAGAGTTGCTAATTTATTTTTCATAATTAGATTATACTATTATTAATGTCTTGAGTCTAAATTGTTAAGCAGGTTGTTATATATTTCTATTGTCTTGAAACATATTGTCAAATTTCTGTCCACAAGACTTTTAATCGTGTTTTTATAACACACCAATAAAGCTTCATCAAGTCCGCTTTCTAAAGCTTTTTCTATTGGCTCTCTGTATTCAATTGGGCGAGTTCTTTTTTCAATTTTATCAGCAATAAAGATTATTTTTTCGAAATCTGTCATGTTTATTTTGCCAATGGTATGCCAACGTGTTGCAGAAATGATTTCTTCATCACAAATTCCAAGTTCTTCTTTTGCTAAAATAGCTCCAGCCGGTGCGTGATATGTTTTTGGATTATCAATTTCACCTTCGCAAAGCCAGTTGCAATCACAGATTTTTTCTCGTAAATCTAAGTTGCTAAAGCATTTTGCACAATCATGTATAAGTCCGCATAAATAAGCTTTTTCTGTATCTAAACCGAATCTTTCAGCAAGATCTCTTGCACATTCAGCCGTTCCTAGAGAGTGTTCATAGCGTTCTTCTGTAAGGTTCGTTTTTAACCAGTCGATATATTTAGTATAATCCATTTTCTTTTATATATTCTCCTACATCTTCAATATTTTTGTTAAATTTTCCGTTTCGTATATCTGTTGAGGATATGTTTATAAAATCCATATTTGTAATTTCGTAATCCCATCCTTCTTTTCGATAAATATTACTGTCTTTTCTCGGAAAAACAATAAAGTGTACCAAATTTTTTAATTCTTCCGATTTGTACCAAGTATCAATTTTTTCAAAGGCATCAGTTCCGATTATAAAATTTAAACGACCCTTAATTTGATATTGTTCAATTATTTTTTTTACTGTTATTAAAGAATAGGACTTACCTTCACTTTTGTATTCTACATCCGAAATTTCAAATTTCGAATTGTTTTTTATAGCAAGTTTAACCATTTCGAATCTATGGTTAGCCAAGGTTTTATCAATTTCTTTGTGAGGAGGTAAGTATGCCGGAATAAAAATTATTTTATCAAAGTGGTATTTTTCCAATGCAAATTCAGCCATTTTAATATGCCCTTGATGAATCGGATTAAATGTTCCAGGAAAAATGCAAATTGACATTTTTACTCCCCCCCTCCGTTAATTTTATAATGAAAAGAGTAATATTACCAGTCTTTTATTACATGAATAAAAAAAAGCCTCATTTGTAAATGAGGCGCATAGATAAGTAAGTTTGGGGAATTAAATTGGTTAAGATAGAATTTTATGGTTAAAGCTTTCGTGATATGAATGTGACTCTCGATTTAAGGTCCATAGCGAAAAGTCGCATTTCATCCATTAATACATAGGATTTGTCTTCCGGTGCGGTTTCGTTTATAAAAAATTCTCGTGAAATCTGTGTTGCCATAGCATTAATATTGTACGTTTCAAGTACAGCCATAAATACCTCGCTTTTTGTTTTTTCAACTTCAAATAAAAGTCTTAAAAGACTTTACTTGTCGGTTGTTTTTATTCGGTTCATCTCTAAATATGTCTTACACTTATATAAAGTATATATATTTTTTTAAATTTCAGAAAAGTTTTCTTTTGTAACAAAACTTAACAATTCTTTCTGGAAAACTATTCTTTTTTGATTTTTAAAACGCTAACGTGTAAAGGTTTTTAGGTCTTTGTATTAAGTTTTGTAAAGATTTTATCAAAATTATTAAAGTTTTTAGAAAATATGCCGATATACATTATATATCATATAAGAGGTGTGTCATGTCGAATTTTACAGTAAACGGAGTATATTCTTATACAAGCTCGAATATCTATTCGTATCTTGGTAGAGTTCCGTCAAGCTCTCGACGTTTAGAAGAAGCTTTTGATGAGTTTAATATTACTCCTACAGGATCAACTGATGACCTTAAAAAACTGGACAAGGCTATGTATGCCGAGTATTCTGAGCAAGTTCAAAATCAAATTGAAAATCAGAAAGGCGAAAAAGTTGTACCTTGGGCCGGTTTGTGTGCGCAGATTGGAGTAAGAGCAACAGGTGATTATGAGAAGGATTATGCTGCTTTTAACAATGCAATTAATTTGTTAAGTCAGAGTGCTATTGACGGTCAGGCTATGGCATATTTTGCTGGTGTGAGAAGCGAAGCATCAAGAGTTTTTGGATTATCAAACAAACCTAATAATGCTCAAGCACCAATATCTTATGAGACATATCAAGCTCAATTTTTGCGCTAGGTAGGCTAAACTAAATACTTTTTATCTAAAATACCCCTTTGTGTTATAATTACCACGAAGGGGTATTTTTATGAACATTCTTGTAACAGGTGCAAGTCGTGGTATTGGTAAATCTATCGCAGAAAACTTAGATGGAATTATTCATGCTGTCGGGCGAAATGAAGAGCTTTTAAAAGCGTATGATAATTACTGTGTTTGTGATTTATCAACTTATGAAGGGATGAAGACTTTAGGTGATTACATTAATAAAAATAAGATTGATGTTTTGATTAATAATGCGGGTGCTTATATTGAATCACCTATTACAAAAGAAATTTCTTTGGGTGATTTGGATTATATGATGATGTTAAATCTTCATGCTCCATTGTATTTAATATCCAGAGCTATTCCGTATATGAAAGCTCAAGGTTTCGGAAGAATAGTAAATATAGGTTCAATAAGCGGAGTAATGGGTGAAGCATATGCTTCTGTGTATTCTGCAACTAAATCAGGTTTAATAGGTGCAACTAAAGCTATAGCTCTTGAAGTTGCAGAGTATGGAGTAACAATAAATACAATTAACCCTGGGTGGGTTGAGACAGATTTGGGTAACGAATCGCTTAATGCAAATGATTTCAGTAAAGATGAAATTACCTCCTGTATTCCGCAAAAAAGATTTATTGCGCCAATTGAAATTGCAAATTTAGTAAAATATTTAATATCAAAAGAAGCAAAAGGTTTTACCGGACAATCAATTAATCTTTGTGCCGGATTGAGCGTAGGTTATTAGGAAGGAAGAGTATGTACACAAAAGCCGAATTATTAGATTTATACAATATGGATTTAGAAAATTTATTAAATGAATCGAAAAAATATTTAAAAAAAGAGTTCGAATTTTGTTCAATTGTAAGTGCGAGAACCGGTAAATGCTCTCAAAATTGCCGTTATTGTGCGCAAAGTTCTCATTATAATACTGATATATTTACACATCCTTTGTTAGAAACTGAAACGGTTGTTAAAGCAGCTAAAGACAGTGTTAATAACGGAGCGGACAGAGTTGCGATTGTGACTTCCGGTAAAACTCCTGATGAGAGTGATTTTGATGCAATGCTTGATATGATTAAAGCTTTAAATGATGAAGGTATTAAAAGTTGTGCAAGTATTGGGATTTTGAATGAGGAACAAGCAAAAAAACTTTCGGATACTGGTTTAGTTCGTTTTCACCATAATATAAACACTTGTAGGTCTTACCATCCTCAAATTTGTACAACACATACGTATGAGGACAGAATAAATACTGTTAATTTAGTTAAAAAATATGGTATAGAGCTTTGTTGCGGTGTAATTATCGGGATGGGAGAAACTGTAGAGCAACGCATTGAAATGGCTATGGAGTTAGCGGAAATTAATCCGGAAAGTATTCCTGTTAATATTCTTACGCCGATACCAAATACGCCTTTTGAAGGTTATATTGATAAGATTGACGAGGAAAATGTATTGCGAACTTTAGCAGTGTTTAAAATTGCTTGTCCTGAATCTTCAATACGTTTAGCGGGTGGTAAGAAAGCTCGTTTATCATCGGAAACTATTGAAAAAGCTTTTTCAACTTGTGTTGATTCTACGATTGTCGGTAATTATTTGACAACAACAGGTTTTAATCCTAAAGATGATGCGGAATTGATTAAAAAAATCGGAAGAAATTTAAAATGAGTTTATTAAAACTATTTTTAATATTTACAAAAATCGGCGCCATTTTACTAGGTGGCGGATATGTAATTTTGCCGATTTTAATGAATGAGTTTGTTGAAAAAAGAAAGCTTATAACAAATGAAGAGTTGGTAGATTATTTTGCTTTATCTCAATCAATGCCCGGTATAATTGCTGCAAATATATCAATGTTTGTAGGTTATAAATTGAAAGGAAAGTCCGGTGCATTAATTGCAATGTTAGGAGTAGTTTTTGTACCTTTTATTTCTATTGTATTTTTAGCATCAGTGTTAGACAAGTTTGTTACAAATCAATATGTTCAAGCTGCGTTTTGGGGTGTAGGAATCGCTGTTATTGCTTTAATAGTTTTAACTGTCAGGGAAATGTGGCAAAAATCAGAAAAGAATATATTTTTTTATGTTGTGTACATTCTTGCTCTGCTGACACTGATTGTGTTAAAACTGTCTCCAATAATTACGATATTGCTATTTGTGATACTAGGTGTATTATATAAACGCTTATTTGCATACAAGGAGGCTGATTAATGATTTTGTTATTGTTGGCCTTTGAATTTTTTAAGATAGGTTTATTTTCTTTTGGCGGCGGATATGCAACGATACCTTTTTTGTATCATATTTCAACGGAATATGCGTGGTACTCAGCAAATGAATTAACTCGAATGATAGCTGTTGCATCAATTACGCCTGGGCCTGTAGGTATAAATGTTGCAACGTATGCCGGCTTAAAGACTTCAGGTTTATTAGGTTCGCTAGTTGCAACTTTATCTGAAATGTTACCGTCTTTAATTTTAGTTTTAATAATTGCAAAATTACTTAAAAAATTTAGTGATAATTTTTATGTCAAATCGATAATTTCTATATTAAAACCTTTAGGCTGTGCGCTTTTGAGTTATGTAGCATTACAATTATTGATTTCAGATGTTAAAGATTTAAAGTCGGCATTGCTTTTACTGTTTTTATTGATATTGAGTTGGAAGAGTAAGAAAGATCCTTTGTTTTATATAATAATTTCAATTTTAATAGGAATTATTCTTAGAATTATATTTTAATTTGTAAAGATTTGTATTTTTAACCTTTAAATAGATATTTAATCATTATATAATATATGTATATGTATGTCGTCAAGAATCTGAAGGACTATGAATTGTCCCACAAGCAGAGGGTTTTTGCAGGCTATATTAAGGATAATGTGGATTCGTATGTTTGCTATGAAAAAGTAACTAATCGAAATGCTTTGCGTAAATACTTTGCACCAAATAATGAATATATGATTTATACGACTGCTATTGCTGAGCCGGGACTTTTTGCTAAGCATGCATTGGCAGGTTAATTATTGATAAAATAGAATCTTTCCCCTTGACCTGAACTCATTTTTTGGCTATTCTAAGTAGTTGAAAAATGTTTTTTAAGGATTTGGAGAGAGCATGAGAAAATACTTTATACTGTTTATTATAGCCGCTCTAATTTTGATTGCAGGTAGAATGATAATAACTTTAAATGACAAGAAAAAAGCTGATATAGCTAAGAAAAATATGGGAGTAGCTACTGTAACTGCAGAGGTTGTTGAGAATAGAAGTGTTATTAGGCAATTTGAGGCTCCGGCAAGAGTTGTTGCAAAATATAGAGTTGATGTCTTAGCCCGTATTAGTGGGTATTTGACAAAAAGTTATTTTAAAGAAGGTGATTATGTTAAAGCAGGACAAATTTTGTTTGAAATAGAACCTCAACAGTATCAGTTTGCAGCAGGACAAGCGAAAGCTAATCTTGATAATGCTCAGTCTCAATCAGATTATTACAAAAAACAGTTGGCAAGATATGAAGAATTGGTGAAATTAGATTATGTTGCCAGATCTGATTATGATAATGTTTTGGCTCAATCAAATGCATATAATGCGCAAGTTGATAGTGCTTTAAGTGCTTATAAAGATGCTCAAAGGAATTTGAGTTATACAAATGTAAAAGCTCCTGTTGATGGTAGAGTGGGGCTTATTTCTGTAACAGTAGGTAACTTTGTTACATCTATGAGTGGACCTTTAACTACTATAAACAGCTCTAATCCTATGTATATAACATTTCCTTTAAATTCTAAAGATTTTGGAGAACTAGTTAGAATAGATGGTGCCGCTAATGTAGATAGGGACGTTGAATTTATTTTTAATACCGGTCAAAAATATGAAGTTAAAGGGATTCAAGATTTTCATGATAACAAAATTGATGAGAGTACCGGTACTATAACTTTAAGAGCTACTTTTGCAAATCCTGATGATAAATTAATCCAAGGGGATTTTGGTAGAGTAATTATATATTCTCGTTCTGAAGATAATGTTCCTGTAATTCCTCAAAGTGCAACTCAAGAAAACCAAGAGGGTCGTTATGTCTATATTCTTGACGAAAAAGACCTTCCTAGAATGGTATATATTAAAACTAGCGGGCAAACTTCGGATGGGCAATGGATTGTGTCAGAAGGTATCAAAACAGGAGACAGAATTATTACTAGCGGACTCCAGAGTGTTATTCCTGGAAAAGCTGTAAGGATTCTTAATTCAAATCAACCACCTTTAGAGAATAAAAATAAGATTAACATCTTTCAACAAGGCATAGAAAAAATTAAATCAATATTTAATTAAGAGGTTATATAAATGGCAGGTAATTTATTTATAAGAAGACCAAAATTTGCGATAGTAATATCTTTAGCAATAATTCTAGCCGGCTGGATTTCAATGCTATCCTTGCCTTTAGAACAATATCCTTCAATTACCCCTCCGCAAGTTATTGTGACCGCAAACTACGCAGGTGCGAGTTCCGATGTAATAACTTCTACTATAGCAGCGCCTGTTGAATTGCAATTGAACGGTGTTGAAAATATGATTTATATGACTTCTGAATCTACTAACGGAACATATAAATTGACTCTATTTTTTGAAGTAGGATCTGACCCTGATATGGCGTTGGTTAACGTACAAAATAGGTTACAATTGGTTACGCCAAGATTACCGGAAGAAGTTCGAAGATATGGGCTTACCGTAAGGAAATCAACGGGTGGTCCGGGCTGTTTAATGATAGCTTTGACATCTCCTAATAAAACATATGATGCGTTGTTTTTAGCAAACTATGCAACGATGTTTGTAAAGGATGAGATTGCTCGTACCAAAGGTTGCGGTACTGTAAATATCTTTGGTGCAGGTGATTATTCTATGAGAATATGGCTAAGACCTGATAAAATGGCGAGTTTAGGTGTTTCCACTGCTGATATAAGTGCAGCGGTAAGTTCCCAAAATATTCAATCTCCTGCGGGTAATATTGGGGTTGAACCAATGGATGACCCTCAAATGATGAAATTTACATTAAGAACAAAGGGGCGCTTAAAAGCGGTTGAAGAATTTGAAAATATTATTGTAAAATCAAATCCGAATGGTTCCAATGTTAAATTGAAGGATGTTGCGCGAGTAGAGTTAGGTGCAGAAATGTATTCTTCATCAGCGACAATTGGTGGTGCAGATGCCGCAATGATTTCTATAGCTCAACTTCCTGAAGCGAATACTATTCAGTTAGTTGATAGAATTGAAGCAAAAATGGAAGAGCTTAGTAAAAGCTTTCCAAGTGATATGGAATATCGAGTTCAATACGATGATACAGAATTTGTGCGTGAATCGATAAAAGAGGTTATTCATGCAATAATTCTGGCAATTATTCTTGTTAGTTTAGTTACTTACTTGTTTTTAGGTACAGCCAGAGCTTCTTTTATTCCATTCTGTGCAATACCTGTTTCGTTAATTGGTGTATTTATATTCATGTCAATACTAGGCTTTACGATTAACCTATTAATTTTATTTGGTTTGGTGCTTGCGGTTGGTCTTGTTGTTGACGATGCGATTGTTGTTTTAGAAAATACTCAAAGACATATTCAAGAAGGAAAAGCTCCTCGTGAAGCAACCGAAATAACTATGCAAGAAGTTTTTGGGGCTGTTGTTGCGACATCTCTTGTTTTGATGGCAGTTTTTGTTCCGGTATCTTTTATGACGGGTATTACCGGTCAAATGTTTAGACAATTTGCGGTTTGCATTGCAACTTCAATAGGACTTTCTACAGTTGTTGCATTAACGCTTTCTCCGGCATTGTGTTCAATAATTCTAAAATCCGGAGAAGAAGTTTCAGATTTTAAATTTATTAAAAAATTCGATGACTGGTTTAACGGTGTAAGGGATAAGTATCTAAATGTAGTTGAATACTTTGTAAGATCGCCGAAGAAAACAATGGCAACTTTGGGCGGTATTATTCTCTTTATTTTGTTTATGTTTTGGCTTACTCCGACAGGATTCTTGCCGGATGAAGATAGAGGAGCTTTCTTTACTCAAGTTCAATTGCCGGACGGTGCAACTTTATCCAGAACCGGTGATGTTGCTCAAAAGATAACAGATCAAATAATTAAAATTCCAGGGGTTGATAGTATTATTCAAGTTAATGGTTTTAATGGGGAAAATACTTCGTTTCTTGTAACAAAATTAAAACCTTGGGGTGAACGTAAAAACAAAAAGTTATCTATAAATAATATTATGGCTCAAGTAAACGCTATTACTGCAAAAACAACAGAGGCAAAATCGTTCACTTCTCAGCCGCCGGCGATATCAGGCATGGGGATGTTTGGAGGGTTTGAATATCAGCTCCTTGATAAAGGTGATAGAACACCTGAACAATTATTTGAAGAAGGAAAAGTTCTTATTGGCTCTGCGATGAAAAATAAAAATATTGATATGCTATATACATCTTTTACTTCATCATTACCTCAAGTTGTAGTAAATATTGAAGAAGAAAAGGCTATGGCGCAAGGTGTATCAATATCTGAAATCTATTCAACACTTGCTGCTCAATTTGGTGCAACATATATAAATGACTTTAATAAATACGGAAGGGTTTATCGTGTATATATGCAGGCGGATGCTCCTTATAGAGCAACTCTTGATGATTTAAGTAAGATTTATGTGAAAAATAATAAAGGGAAAATGCTTCCATTAACTTCTGTTGTTTCAACAAAGAATATAGTCGGTCCATATAAATTAACACGATTCAATATGTATCCGTCAATTACACTAAACGGTTTGACTCCTAGTGGTGTAAGCTCTGGTGAAGCTATGGCGGCTATGGAAGAAATTTCTGATGAAGTATTGCCAAAGAATATGGGCTATGCTTGGTCCGGAACCTCTTTGCAAGAAAAGAATTCAGCAGGACAAATCGGTCCAATACTAGCAATGGCTTTAACCTTTGTATATTTATTCTTGGTGGCATTGTATGAAAGCTGGACATTGCCAATAGCGGTTCTTATGATTTCGCCAATTGCTTTGCTCGGGGCATTATTTTTCCAGTATGTATCAGGTCTTGCGCTTGATATATACGCTCAAGTGGGTTTAGTAATGTTGATAGGTTTAAGTACTAAACAGGCTATTCTTATTGTTGAATTTGCAAAAGATGCTATGGAAAATGAAGGAGTTCCTTATTTCCAAGCGGCAATGCAAGCTGCGAAATTACGTTTTAGAGCTGTAATGATGACTAATATAGCCTTTATATTAGGTTTGCTACCTTTAGTATTTGCTCACGGTGCCGGAGCCGGCAGCCGTCATTCAATAGGCGTTTCGGTTTTTGGCGGAATGCTTGCCGTCGCATTTATCGGAAGTATCTTGGTTCCGGCGTTTTTTGTAACAACAAATTATATAAAAGAACATTTTTCTGAATGGATAAATAGGTTGAGGAAAAATAAATAAAATGAATAAATTAAAGTTTTTAACGGTTTTAGTTTTAATATTATTATTGTTTAACCAAACAGCTGAAGCGGCTTTGTTTGGTAAATCTCAAGCATTGGGTAATGAAATTCAAAAGGAAGAATATCCTGACAGTATTGATGTTGAGCCAAAATTAGAAGAATCTTCCGAAAAGGTTGTTATAAAAGGTGGTGTTCAAGAAACGATGGATGTTTCTTTAGAGGATTGTTTGAGATATGCATTAGGTAATAATCCTCGAATACAAGCTGCTATGCAAGATATATTTGCATCTGACGCCAGAATTAAACAGGCTTGGTCTGCTTATTTTCCGCAATTTAGTTGGCAGACCGGATATACAAAAATTAAACAACTTCAATTATCTGATGCTTTAGGTCAAAATTTGATATTTAATTACTATGTTTTAGGTCAGATAACGGCTTCTCAAATGCTTTATGACTTTGGTGTTACTCAAAACCAAGTAACAATACAAAAGCTTGCAAATAAAGGTTATAAAATTGCGTTGACCGGCACTGTAAATGATATTGTTTGTGAAGTTAAAAAAGCTTATTACAATCTTCAGTATGCTTTTGAAGCAAAAAAAGTTGCGGAAGAGATGGTCCAACGCTATGAAGCTTTCTATAATCAAGCAAAAGCTTTTTATATGGCAGGAACTTCTCCCAAAGTTGATGTAACTATTGCTGAGGTTAATTTAAGCAATGCAAAGTTAATGTTGATTCAAGCAGAAAATGCTATTGAAATTGCAATGGCCAAGCTTAATAATACAATGGGACTTCCTTATGCTAACAGATATAACATTTCAGAAAATTTAAAATATAATCCTTGTAATATAACATTGGATGAAGCTATTGGTGTTGCAAGAGAATCCCGTCCTGAGTTTCAATTAGCGGAAGTTAAAGTTGAAGAAGCTCGTCAGAATGTCAAATTGGTGAAAAAATCGTATTTCCCAAAATTGACAGTAGAAGGGCAATATCAAGTCGGGGGTAAAACTTTTGTTTCAAATTATGGTTATAATTACGGCGGTTATTTGAATTTTCCTACTGTAAACGGGATGTTGATTCGTAATCAAATAAAAGAAGCAAAAGCTTTTTATTCAAAAGAGCAAGCAACTGCAATTAACACTAAAAATAATATTTATTATGAAATCCAACAAGCATTTTTCAATTTGGTAGAACGTAAGAGTTCCATTCCGGTTGCTTTTTTAGGTTTAAAACAAGCTAAGGAAAATTATGAACTATCATACGGTAGGTATAAAGTCGGTGTCGGGAACCCTGTTGAGCTTAAAGAAGCTCAGGTGCAATATCAAGATGCAATGCTAAAGTATTATAATTCTTTGTATCAATTTAATGCAGCCAGAGCTGAACTAGAGAAGTATATAGGCAAAAACCTGTCAAATGATGAAGTTGAATTAGAAATGCCTGATTCTAAAAAGAAAAAACGCGGTTCGAAAAAGAATTCTTAGTCTATTTAATGTATTGAGTCATATTTGATACTATAATATAATTATTATTTAGTAGGAGAGAAAATATGTTACCAATAGTTACCGAAGAAATTTCATCAGAAATATTTACAGAAGTTTTCCAAGATGTTCAAGCTTGGAGAAAAAGTATGGTT
>JAFQNY010000101.1 GCA_017395765.1 bacterium | reverse complement strand
TGTCGGTACAAGAAAGTTCCATATTAATAATTAATATTAATTAAAATATATTATTTTATTAATAAGATTAAATTTAAACTAAGCTTCTGGAATGGCAAATAGCAATTGCAATTGCGTCAACTGTATCATCAAGTTTCGGTAACTCTTGCCCGCCAAGAGTTATTTTAACCATTTGTTCAACTTCTTTTTTGTCAGCTCGTCCATATCCGGTCAAAACTTGTTTTACTTCCATAGGAGTGTAACTGTATGTCGGAACGGAGTATTTTTCTAATACCGTTAGAATTACTCCTCGTGCTTCTGCTACAGGAATAATTGTTTTTTGGTTTTTGAAGAAAAATAGTTGTTCAACAGAAGCACAATCGGGTTTGTAATGTTCTGTAATTTGTGATAAATCGTTGTAAATCTCCAGCAAGCGTTTTGAATCATCAAGTTTTTTATCTGTTTGAATTGAACCTGATGTAAGTAGGTTAATGTTGTTATCAATTACTTCTATTAAGGCATAGCCCACTATAGCCATACCAGGATCTATTCCCAAAATTTTCATAAAAAAATTATATCAATAATCTTTCTTTTCTTCAATCTTATGTGACAAATATCTTTTTTTAGGTTACAATTGTTTCTAAAGTCGTATTTTATTAGAGTTATTGTTTTAAGGAAGATATAAATGGCAAAAAATGTTCAAGATTTAGAGATAGGTATCCCAAGAGGAATGTCATATTATGGAAACTACCCGTTTTGGCATGGCTTCTTTTCTGCTTTAGGATTCAAAATCGTTTTGTCTGATTATACAACTAAACAAACAGTATCTGACGGTTCAGCATTAGTTGTTACAGAAACTTGTCTTCCTATAAAAATTTATTTAGGTCATATCATTAACCTAATAAATAAGAAAGGGGTTAAAAATATTTTTGTACCATCACTACAATCAATTGCGCCTAAAATCTATAACTGTTCTAAAATCAGAGGTTTGCCGGATTTGGTCAGAAATGTAGTGAAAGGTGAATTTAATATTATTGAACCAACTCTTGATAAGTCCGCAAAAAAACAAGGTTTGTATGAGTTTTTGGCAGAATCTGTTGCTCCGTTTGGTATAACTGATATGGACAAAATTAAATCTGCTTCTAAACAAGGTTGGAGAGTTTATAACAATTTTTTAGTAATGATGCGTGCGGGAATGTCGTATAAAAAAGCTTTGAAGAATGCTATTGAAGGTAAGGTTTTGATAGAATCTTCCTCTAAGACTACTCCTATTAATATTGCTCTTGTATCTCATGGTTATAATATCTATGACGAAAGAGCTTGTATGAAAATTTTTGATAAATTAGAGGCAATGGGTGTTAGTGTTGCTACGTCTTTGCAATTAACTCAAGAACAAATGGAAGAAGGTGTTTTATCTCTGGGACACAGAGTTTATTGGGCGAATGAGTATGAGATGTCAGGAACTGCAGGGCATTATTTAAAAGATAACAAAATTGACGGAATTATAACCGTGAACTCTTTTGGATGCGGTCCTGATTCTTTGATGATTGAAAGAATTATGAAGCGTGCTAAAGAAGCTTCTAAACCAATGTTAGTTTTAACGATTGATGAACATACAGGTGAAGCCGGCTTTATTACTCGTTTGGAAGCCTTTATTGATATGCTTTATAGAAAGAAACGCTCTAAAATAATTAAAGATATTTCAGCTCCTGAGTATGAATACACTCCACAAACAAATATTTGCGAAAGTGTTTTGGCTGAAAAATAAGTATTATCTCACGTTAACAAATTTATGTACTTGAGGAATCAGTCTGACTTTTTTGTATTTTTCTATGAATTTATCTAAAGTTTTTTCTAAAAACTCCGGCTCAAGTTCTAGAGTGTTTCCGTTCATTTTAGGTTGAAGTATTAATTCAATGTTGTACTTTGCGCCCAATTTACAGCAATTGTCGATTTCATTGTCAGTAATATTGTTGTCAAAAACAATTTTAGCAAATGTAACTTTTGGAACTGCTGTTTGTAAGAAATCATCGTGTTCGTTGAACAATGCGTTTCGTCCGGTGCAACTCGGAAGTTTTATATCAGTTGACACATAATCAATGTAATTGATGATTTTTCCAAGTTCTCCTGCAAGAGTTGCATTGGTTTCTAAGTAAACCGGAATAGGACATTGAGGTAAAAACTCTTTTAGAAATCCTGAGTGAAGGAGGGGCTCTCCGCCTGTGAGCGAGATTGAATGACAATCTTTGTTGTCGTTTATTATATCAAGAATCTCTTCGATAGAATATTCTTTTGAGTTATCTACCGTCCAATTGGTATCGCAATATTGACAATCCAAATTGCATCCGCAGAATCTAATAAATAATTGTTTATAACCTATAAAAGGTCCTTCACCTTGTATTGAAGTAAAGATTTCTTTAATTTTAGCCTTGTCTGTCATAAAATTCGTCTCTTATATTACTTTTTGAAATTTCCGATAATTTCTTGTAGAGATTTATTTCTTCTGTTGATAATTTTTTTGGGATTTGAATCTCTACTGTAATAATCATATCACCAATTTTATTATTTTGCACTAGTCCGCATTTAGAAAGTTTTATTTTTTGCCCGTTCTGAGTGTTTGGAGCAAGTTTAAAGCTGACAACACCTTCCGGAGTGTTTGTGTTTAATTCGCAGCCTAAAACCGCTTCAAACGGAGTTATAGAAATAGTTTTATATATATTCAAGGAGTTGTTATTCAGATTGGGTTCTTTAATCTTAATAATTAAATATATATCACCATTGGCTCCTCCGTTTTTTCCGGAGTTGCCTTCGCCCGCAAGTCTGATTTTTGAACCGTTCTTGATTCCTGCCGGAATTTTTACATTGAATTTTTTGTATGTAGTAAACTCCCCTTTCCCGTGGCATTTATTACAAATTGTGCCATTAACAAATTTGCGTCCTTGACAATGTTGACAAACGTCTGTTTTTAATAAATTAATTGTTTTAGAACAACCCTCTATCGCTTCAATTAAGCTTATTTCAACTTCTGATTCTATGTTGTCTCCTTTTTGTGCAGTTTTGTTTTCAGAATGTTTTTTTGGTTTATAAAAGAAATTTTGCCAATTGAAATTTGTTTCGGGTTTTGATGTTGTAGTTTTATTATAAGATTGTGTTGCAGAGTTGCTTTTTGCACCTTCTTTAGCGTAATTATAGAACTTGCGAGCTTTGTCGTATTCTTCTTTTTTTATATTGTTTGAAAGAATTTCATACGCTTCGTTAATTTCTTTGAATTTAAAAAGGTTTTCAGCAGAATTGCCGGCAATGTCAGGATGAAACTTCCTTGCAAGCTTTCTGTAGGCACTTTTAATATTTTCGGCTGAATCAAACTCCGTAATGCCGAGTATTTTATAGTAATCTTTGTTCATAATCTACGTTTAATGATTTTATAAAAAAAGTCAACAGTTAGTTGTCTGTCTGTAGATTAATACTATAAAAAGTTTCTTGTTTGACTTTATAAACTTCTAAATGTTATTATCTATGTATGATTAAAAAGTTTATTTTGATAATATTTACAGTGTTACTTTCCGCGCCGGTTTTTGCGAGTGAACTTGAGAAAGCTTTAGCTGCTAAACAAAGAGTTTTTTTATATTTAACTTCTGACAGATGTGGTTATTGTGTAAGATTTAATCCGATTTATAATAAAATTCGTCAAAAGTACGGAAACACGTATAAGTTTATAAAGCTAGATATTTCAACACAAGAAGGTTATATTACCGGAAAACGATTTGATGTGAATTATGTTCCTTATGTGCTGGTAATTAACGGTGAAAATATGGAAGGACAGCAGATTCCTACAAAGTGTTTGCTAAATTATTCTTGTACGGAGCGAGCTATCAATAATTTTTTTAATAATTAGAATGGAGGTTTTATGAAAGGTATAGTATTGGCAGGTGGAGCGGGAACTCGTTTGTATCCGGCATCGCAACCGATTTCAAAAATTTTGTTGCCGATATATGATAAACCTATGATTTATTACCCGTTATCAACACTAATGCTAGCGGGGATTAAAGATGTTTTAATTATTACTAATGAGACAGATTATGATAATTTTATTAAACTGTTAGGCGATGGTTCTCAGTACGGACTAAATCTTACATATAAGATTCAGTATGTACAAAGAGGTATTGCAGATGCTTTTCTTCTTGGAGAAGATTTTATAGCCGGTGATGACGTAGCTTTGATATTAGGTGATAATATATTTCATGGTCATGGGTTTTCAACAATTATGAAAAATGCTTTGGAAAAACATAACGGCGCAACAGTTTTTGGTTATACGGTTAAAGATCCTGAAAGATTTGGTGTTGTTGAGTTTGATTCTAATTACAAGGCTATTTCTTTGGAAGAAAAGCCTAAAAATCCAAAATCAAATTATGCAGTAACAGGTTTGTATTTCTATGATAATCAAGTTTGTGATTTGGCAAAAACTTTAAAACCTTCTGCAAGAGGAGAATTGGAAATAACTGACTTAAATAGATTATATTTGGAAAAAGGTCTTTTAAATGTTGAAATTTTAGGACGAGGTTTTGCTTGG
>JAFQNY010000100.1 GCA_017395765.1 bacterium | reverse complement strand
GAATAAAGTCGGTTCTGCAATCATAGGACTTAAACACAAAGGTATTTTAAAAAGTCCAAATTTAGGATAGCAACTTCAAGTAACACAAACTTTTTCAAATATGAAAAACATATACAAACTTGGTTTGCAATTAAGTTTTTCAGCAGGTGGAAAAGTTGGCGATAGTATGTATTATTTACAAAATGTTCAAGACTTTAATCCGGAAGGACTTCTTGATGTTCCACCATTACCAATTGACACATTAAAAGAAATTACTTATTCCGGTGATTATGACAAAGAAAAACACTATTTTGTTGTGCAAGATAGTCCGTTGCCTTTCCACATCACAGCAATAATTCCACATTATAAACACGTTTCAAGAACGTAGAAAGGACATAATAAAATGGCATTACCAATAATTCCAATAATTCTTGCAGTTACGGCACTTGGTTCAGGTATTGTTCAAGGTATTTCACAAGCAAAAAACGCAAAAGCAGAAGCAAAAGCAGTTCTTGAAAATGCACAAGTTCAAATGAATGAACGTGCAAAACAAGCAAGAAAATTGATGTCGCAACAAAAAACCTCATATCTTAAAAGTGGCGTATATTTCGACAGTGGTTCACCGGTTGATATTATCAACGAAACATATGACACAATGAAGAATGACTTAAACGCAATGACAAAAGACACAAACGCAAAAGTGAACAACTTGATGCGACAAGGGAAAACAGCGTTCTTCAACTCGATTCTTGAAGGCGTTGCAAATGGTGCTATGTCATTCTTGGGAACACAAGGAATGATGAAAAGTTTAGGTTCAACAGGAAGTTCCGGTTCTTCTTTGAAAGATATTTTAGGAACGTTCGGAAGTAAAATTTCTAATTCAAAAGCAGGCACAGCAGTTCAAAATTGGTATAACTCTCAAAGAGGTTGGACACGTGGGGGATTCGGAAACGTAACCGGAAACGCCGACAAGATAGTATAGGAGTAAGGAAATGGCACACATACAACGTGGTGATACAAGACAATATATTCAAAGAGAAGCACAAATGGATTTTTCCGGTGCTTATGCAAATATGCTTAATCAAGGCGTTCAGCAGGGCGTTTCTATAACTCAAAAAGCAAATGAATCAACTATGGCCAATAATCAGATTGAACTTTCAACAAGATTCTTGGCAAAGAATAATGAGATAAATACAAAGTATCAAGCAGACCCAACAAATCCACAAAGAGAAGTTGAACTGCAAGAAGCGTTTGATTCTCTTGCAAATGAGTTTAAAATAAATCCGGTTTGCGAAGCACAATGGAATCAAATCAAAAATAACGTTTATGGTCGTTATAAAGTTTATAATGCACAATGGCAGGAAAAACAACAACAAAGCAATATTTCAACAAACTTAAAAAATGGTTATGAAGCACTAACAAATCAAATTTCAATGCTTGGACTTAATGGTGCAAGTGTTGATGAAATGCGTTTAATTTATGCAAACGGAATTGAAGGCCTTCGCAATGGTGCAGTTGCCGGACTTGGTGAAATGGTTGTTGATGACTTCTTAAAAGATTCAAACCACGATATTATGACAACATATATTTCTGCGTTAGCTTTGAACAACCCTCTTGAAGCACAAAGACTTCTTGCTGATGAAGGTGTTAGAAATGATATTGGCAACGCAGGAACAATTGAAAAACTTGAAACATACACAGCTAATTCTTTGAGTAATCAAAGCAAAAGAAACGCCGTTGCTCAATTAGGTAATACGCTTCGCAATATGAACGGCGAAGATGCAGATGCAATTTTAAACGGTGAAGCTGATTTAAACAGAGTAATGAAGTTTATTGAATCAAATAAAAACCTTCCGGAAGGTTCAAAAGATTTAATTCTTGACATCTACGGAATAGGTTCAAAAAGCGAATATGTTTATGACAGAGATAAAAAGAAGATCGTTAAAAAAGAAGAATCCGGAAGCAAAACTTCTTCCGGCGTTAAATTAACAGATTTTCAGAAGAAATATTATGCAGAAGAACTTGAACAAGACTTACACAATCTTATTAGCTTTTCAGAAGAAAATGCCGGAAATATCAATGTCAAAGACGTAAAGAAAAACAAGAAAGAACAAGAAGCATCAAATTTCGCTGTTTCATACTTGGAAAGAGTTGCAGAAATGCAAGGACAAATTGATGCGTATTGCAACGCCGGTGCAATCACAAAAGACGACAGAAAAAGACTTATGAACAGTTATATAACGCCGGTTGTTGATTATCTTGAATCTAATTTAAACCAACTTGACGAAGGCAATTGGAAAAGAGAAAAGTTAGGATATGGAAGAATTGCAAAACAATTCAGCACGGAAGGTTTGAAAAAACAAGACGAAATAAGAGAAGTGAACCGTCAGAAATTGTTTGCACAAAACTATTATCTTGACGAATTAAATCAAGCATCACAAAAACTTGGCTTAAAAAATATTTATGAAATCGAATCTTTGAAGCCACATCAACAACGTGAGATTTACGAACTTGCATCAGAACGTGCGTTGGTTCGTGCTAAACGTTGGACAGATAAACCGGAAATATTTTTTGCAAAAGAATTTCCGGAAATAAACAGCAAACCTTTCTTACACTTCAAGCAAAATGAAGCTGTTCTTATCAACAGAGCAGTTGCAGAAGCTGTTTACAAAAGAGAGTTTGAAAATCTTAACGGAACATCAAAGATTGATGATTTAAAAGATTATGCAGAACTTAAATCAAAAGAAGAAATAAAAAAACAGGCCCTTCTTAACAGAAGAAAAGCCGGTGGAACTCTTGATTTAAGAGAAAGAGAAATGACAATATCAAGACCTTCACCACGCAACTTGAATGAATTTTATCAAAGAGTAAAAGCACTTGGCGTTACTCCGGAACAATTTATGCAAGATGCAAGGGAAAGAGGATTTTTGAAACTTCCGGATATGACAATGAAAGAACGTTGGCATTATGCACACTTAAAACAAACCGGACAAATTGACCCAATGGCAGGATATTATGATGCACTACGCGAAGCAGAACACGCAAAAGCATTACAAGATGCCAAAAAGAGAAACAGAAAATAGAGGAAAAAGAAATGGCATTATTTCAAGATTATAAACAAGACGGAAACGTTGTAAACCATACGGTTGAACCTGATACTTTTTCAAAGTTAGGCTTTGACGAAATAGTTGAAGAAAGAAGAATTAAGCGTGAAGAACAAGCAGAAAACGAACGCTTATGGGTGTCAAATCTTGTTTCACCGGAAAGAATAAAAGAATGGGAAAACAAAGGTAAAATGACAGCCATTGAAGTATGGCAAAAGAAAAACAAAAACGAACTTATTCCTTATATGGGAACTTGGCAGGAAGGAACAGAAACTTTCGGAATAAAAAATATTTCTGATAAGTTGAGAAAAGGTCAAGTTGTATCACCGGAAGAACGCCAAAAATATGAAGACTTTATTCTTGATATGGCAGAAATTCAAACACGTGGTTATACATTCGGTGGTGGTGCAACTAATATCGGACTTGAAACACTTCCGTTTATGGCAGAGTTCGGAATCGGCCTATTAACTTCCGGTGGAACTGCATCAGTCGGTGCAACTACTTCGAAAATTGGTGCTGAAACTGTAAAGAAAACAGTTAAGCAAAAGATTGCCGAAGGAGTAAAGAAAACAGCGTTCAACGCAACATTGAATCCGAAAACATATGCGTTTACTGCAACAAGATTGCCACAACAAGTTCGTGCAAGAATAGGTGATATTATGCTTTCAGATAGTGTTGCAATTACTCCGGAAGGACAAGCAATTTTGTCTGAAAGTGAAACGAATCCTGCTATTGCTTTTATGAAAGCGTTAGCAATGACAAACGTTGAAGTTGCATCAGAAATAAGTGGTGCAATGTTAGTTCGTCCGGCTATGCAAGGTGCAGGCCAATTGTCAAAAGCAATTGCAAGTCCGGTATTAAAACACTTGCCGGACGGATTCGCAGAAAAGTTTGTTAAACTTGCAGAAGAAGCAACAAAACTTCCGTTTGCAAAAGCTGTTGATGAGTTAGGATTCAACGGTGTTCTTGAAGAAATCGGCGAAGAACGTGTCGGCGATTTATTGAAGTTTGCATTGAATATTGATGAACAAGAAGGTTATTCTTTTGAACAACTTCTTGATGCAGTCTTTCCTTCTGCTGAACAGTTAGGACAAGAAGCGTTGTCTTTTGGTGTTACCGGCGTTGGAATGAACGTTGCTCATAAAGGTTTGCAATCACTTCCAAAAGTTGGTGAAAAATACACAAAAGACGGATTTTTGATTGATGCAGGAATTTTCAGAACACACGGATACGATTCTTATTTAGATTCAAAAGTCAAAGAAGAATTAACCAAAAAAGGAAAAACAGAAGATGAAATTGAGAACGTTCTCGATTTCTCAACTCGTGATGACAAAATTCAATTCTTAAAAGAATCAAAAACAGAGTTCGATTCAAAAAAACAATATGACGAAAAAGAACTTGAAAAAGAATTAAAAAGAATTGAGGTTGAAGACAAAGCGTTTGAAAAACTTACACAAGGTGGTGTTGATAAAGACGTTGCGTTTGCGAACGCAAAACTGTTCGGCCAATTCTTCAAAAGATATGGTGCAAATAATCCGGAAGCGTTCAAACAATGGTTTGATAAATTTGACGTGCAATACAATGTTCCTAATACGAACACAAAATCAGTGCATCAATTTATCGGAAAAAAAGGTGCAAAGAATTATGATGAAAATATTCTTGTTGATTTAGAAAAAGCAAAAGAACTTGATAAACAAGGCCGTTACACTGAAATAACAAGACGTGAAACAGGTTGGTTCAAAGGTGCTGATAATCTTTGGCGTTATGAAATATCCGATAAAGATGCAGAACTAATAAATGAAAATATAGCTTATACTCCAACAGATGAAAGATATTCAGATTATTACGGAAAACTTCGTGAGTTCAATAGCAGACTTTCAGAACTTGCCAAACAAAAAGATGAAGGCAAATTAACAAAAGAACTATTTGAAGAAGAATATAATTCTGTAATGAAAGAAAGAAGTAGGTTTGTATCAGAAGCTGACGATTATCACGTTAGAAGAAATAGAAATTATACTAAACTTGGAAGAATATTAAAACACGACAAACTATATAAAGCATATCCGGAATTAAAAGATTTAACCGTTGAACTTATTGACGGTGGTCAAACTTTCGGTGGTAGATTTACATATGATGCAATTCAAATACCGGAAGACACTTTAAAATCAAAAAGTTTAAAAAGTGTTTTAATGCACGAAGTTCAACATTATATTCAAGACAAAGAAGGCTTTGCAATGGGTGGTAATCCGGAAGCTGTTATGTCTATGATTAGAGAAGTTTTAAAGAAAATTGACAATAGTCCGGAAGAAAGAAAAAGAAAAGAACTTGTAAAAGAATTGGACGAAATGTATAAAAAACTTTTCGTGCTCGGTTCTGCTATACACGTTTTAAAAATAAAAGATAGACCGGAATCAATGTTTAAAACTTGGTGGTGGAGTAAGCACGGTTCTTGGTGGATTCCACGCAAGAGTGCAAAAAAACAATATAAACCTTTTATGGAAGAATGGACAGAAAAATTCTTAAAAGGTGTAAGAAAAGAAGTCGAAGAAAAAGGCGAAGAAGCACAATATAACGAATATCTTGAAATGGACTTAAACGAATTAAATCGTTTATACCGAAATTTAGATGCAAAGAAAAACAGAGTGTGGAAAAAACTACCAAAAGACATTGCACGGAATTTCAGAAAAGCTGTTGTTGATTATGAAAAAACACTCACTTCTTATG
>JAFQNY010000099.1 GCA_017395765.1 bacterium | reverse complement strand
GGGGATTGGCTTACAGACAAAAATACATTTACCCCCAACCTCAAGGGGCGCATTACTGTCCCGAATAAAATTAAATTAATTTTACTGTCATCCTGAATAGCCGATAAGTTTAGGCGAATATTTTATAGTTGAGACATTAAATCAGGCGTATTTCAGGATCTTATCAATTTGGTATAATTACTGCATATTGGTTAGATCCTGAACAGCTTGAAAATTACGGACTAAGTCCTGATTTTCTAAGCTTTCAGGATGACAAAGTTTTTATTGATAAATACCAATAAAAATTATCATGGACAGTAGTGTCAAGGGGCGAGGGAGAAACAAAAAAGCCATCGAGAGAGTTCTCAATGGCTTTTTTTGAATTCTTTTGCAAACAAATTACTTTTCGAATGCCCATCTAGCAGCACTACCGTTAGGAACTGCAACGTTACCTCTTAGTCTTACACCAAATTGGTCACCGATTACACGGTCATCAGCATTGTCACAAATTGGTTTACTTGCATTATATGCATCTGCATTACCAGTTTTCTTACCAGAACAGTTTGTCAATACGTTAGGACCTTTTAAACCATTTACGTCATACACAATACTGTAACCGCGAGGCAAGCCATCTCCCATCTTGTCATCAGCGGCACCACCATTAACTGAGTATTCAGGTTTATAATATATTGCAGCACCATCTTTAAAGAAGATTGCATAGTTTCCATCATGACTAACAGCTGAGCCATTTGCTGCAGGAGGGTCAGTTTCACCACGATACTTAGCTGTTTTAGCTGGATCAACATTGATTCTATTAAACACCAATGCATATAGAGATGGTGTAGCTGTTAAGTCTGTTGAAGGCGATTGAGTTTCAGATGTACCTATTAGAGTGTAGTCAATGCCGTCAAGAGCATTAGATAACTGAGCAGCCTCTGTTAATGTATTAATACCTTTTTTCAAACCTGTAATATACTGTTGTTCACCGGTATTGTTCATCAATGCCGGAAGTGTCATAGTAGCTACAACACCGATAATTGCCAAAGTAATCAAAACTTCTGCAAGAGTAAAACCATTCTTCTTCATCACAAATATTCCTTTCTCTTCTTATGATAATAAAGACTTTTTCTGCAAATACATTTATATACCTATAATAACAAATTTAGAAATGATAGTCAATAGTTGAAAAAAAATTTTTGCAAAAAAACTACGGAGGGCATATTAACAAAACGCCCTCCGATATAGTTGGATTCACAGATGAGTGGAATGAATATGAGTGTTTTTAATTATAATCCCCCGTGAAAAGTACGACTAATCACATCGTCTTGCTGTTCTTTTGTGAGTTTATTGAAATTAACAGCATATCCCGAAACCCTAACCGTCAGCTGAGGATACTTTTCCGGATGCATTTGCGCATCCTCTAAAGTAGCACGGTTAAACACATTGACATTCAAGTGATGTCCTCCCTTTTCCATATAGCCGTCTGAAAGATTTATTAAATTATTAGTTTGTTGTGAAGCCATTTACCTCTCCTTGTATTTCTTACATGGTTATTATAAACTATGTTTAACAACAAGTCTGTTGGAATTACAACAAGGAGCATGGCATGGAAAAGTATTACAATCAGATAAAAAACTCTCCGATATTCTTTGGGATAAACGAAACCGAATTAAAGGAAATACTTACGTGTTTTAACGCAAGGATAAAAAATTATGACTCCGAACAAGCTATCATCAGGCAAGGCGATATTATAAATGAAATATATTTAATCTTGGAAGGCAGTGTAAACATTGAAAAAGACTCTTACTGGGGAAGACGGATTATTGTTACACAGCTTGGAGTAAACGACAATATTGCATTAGCTTTTGTCGCTTCAAGAAACATGGAAGTCAGCATTGACGCAATATCAGCAACAAAAACAAAATTATTGGTTTTAAGTTATTCAAAATGCACTTCAATGTGCCAAAACGCATGCACAAAACATAAACTTTTGATAAACAATTTATTCGAAATTTTGTCAAAAGAAAATATAAACTTGTTACAAAAAATAGAAAATATTTCTCAAAAAACAATTCGAGATAAATTATTAACCTATTTATCAAACGAATCAAAGAAAGCAAAAAGCAATGTTTTTGAAATTCCTTTTAACAGACAGGATTTAGCTGATTATTTAAACATTGATCGTTCCGCAATGAGTTTTGAGTTATCAAAAATGCAAAAAGACGGACTTTTATCTTTTGAAAAGAATAAATTTAAGCTTAAATAATTTTTACAAAAACAAACCTACAAGCCCGTAAGACTTCAAACGCTCATTGCCGGCATCTTGAGGATTGTTTTTTACATAATTTTTCAAAGTTTTTCTTGCTTTTAGATACTGATTTGAATTAACGTACATGTTTACCAAAGATATAGTATATTCAATATTTTCAGGATTATTCTGAACCAATTTTTGCAAAAACTCCTCAGCTGATAACAAATCTTGTTCTTTTATACACACTTGAGCCAAGAAAAAGCGTTTGTCATCAGAATCTTTTATCGCAAGACTTTTTCTCATGTAAGATTCTGAGTCTTCAAAATTTTCTAATCGATATGAAATTATCGCTAAATTATAATAAACAAGCTCCTTAGCATCAGACGTTTCTGCATGATTGAGCGCCAATTTCAAACATTTCAACGCTTTTACATATTTTTTTTGTTGCGCATACACTTCCGCTAAATTCATATATCCATGCGGAAGTTCAGGGGCTTTTTTAATATATGCCAAAGATTCTTTATACTTTGCAGAAACGATTTCTTTATCAGAACCTAATGCAACATAAGGAATATAATCCGCATTATTGTCCTGATGGTTCGTTATATCCGGCTTTATTCGATACAAAAGTTTTATGGTATTTATATCCCCCAAGCTCAACATATCTCTTTTATTTTCATAATGCAATCTTGCATTTGAATGAGAATTCATAATATCAATTTTATTGCCACTATGCCCCATAAACCCAAGAGCATGTGCAATTTCATGCAACGCAGTATTATAAATCTGATTTGGGGTAAACTCAACTCCGGTCGCATCTTTTAAGTAAAAATTTATGGTCATCGATTCTAAAACATCACTTATAACAGAATATCTTGTGTATGCAACAATATAATTCATGGAATCTCTTTCCGAATCATTATTATGAGCAAAAACTATTTTGATATCAGCCTCGTCAAAGTTATCGATTTCTTTGAATTGAACAGCTTTATCAGTCTGAGTTTGCCACTGATAAAATGCCTTACTTATCTCGTTTTTCATAACAGAATTATCACTGCCGGAAGACTGATAAGCGTACGTAATCGGAAACTTATTCCACCTCAAAACTTTTTGATTGGCAACGGTTTGTTGTATAAAGTTTTGAGGATACAACTCATCTAATTGCTCACGCAAATCCTCCAATTTGTTTTCAGCAAGAACGCCAAGTTCGTCAGAACTCGGGTATTTTATAAATTGCACAAGCTTTTCTTGAACTTCAACGCTCAACGAATCATCTTTAACAAGAGTGTTCAAATATTTTTCTCTTAAAGCAGAATCTTGATTACCCAAGTCAAAAGCTTTTTCTGAATAATATTGTGCCGAATTAGTTTTGTTAAGCAAATAATTAAGCTCGGCAAGTTTTGCAAAACGCTCGGACGGCGTTGTAAAAAGAGTTACAGACAAAAGAACAAAAAATACAACCGATAAAATGATTGTTGTTATACTAACCCCTGTTTTTTTTGTTGTATTAAATCTCATTCAAACTCCGTTCTTTTCTTATAAAAAAGACTGCAGATATCGTCTGCAGTCTTTTTTTAATCATGTATCAATTAGCCTTCAGAACCAACTTCTTCTTTCTCTTCAGTGTTAACCTCAGCAGCTTTTCTTTCAAAAACTAACTTGTCTTCACCTTCAAGTTTTAAAAGTATAGTATCTCCAGGATGATAAGCGTTTGTTAAAATTTCTTCCGCCAATTGATCCTCGATTTTCTTTTGAATCAATCTGCGAAGAGGTCTTGCACCATACGCTTCATTATAACCGTCTTTAGCCAAGTAGTCTTTAACTTCATTTGTTACTTCGATAGATAATTCACGTTCAGACAAGCGTTTGAACAAGTCTTTCATCATCAAATCAACAATTTCACGAATTTCTTCTTTGCTCAAGTGTGAGAATACGATAATGTCGTCGATACGGTTCAAGAATTCAGGACGGAAAGCCTTTTTCAATTCTTCGTTAACAGTATCTTTTAATTTTTCGTATTTATCTTTTTTCGCGTCATCAGCATTAGCTGAGAACCCTAGTTTGCCTTGAGTTGTAATCATACTTGCACCGACGTTTGAAGTCATAATGATTACTGTATTTTTGAAATTGATATGTTTACCCTTAGCGTCAGTTAAACGTCCGTCATCAAGGATTTGCAACAAGATATTAAATACATCAGGGTGAGCTTTTTCAATCTCGTCAAACAAAATAACTGAATAAGGTTTCTTTCTGACTAATTCAGACATATGTCCGCCATCATCATAACCGACATACCCCGGAGGTGAACCGATAAGTTTCGCAGTTGAATGTTTTTCCATAAACTCAGACATATCAACACGAATCATATTGTCTTCACTACCAAATATAGCTTCCGCAAGAGCTTTAGCCAACTCTGTTTTACCAACCCCTGTAGGACCTGAGAAAATAAAGCTTCCGATAGGTCTGTTCGGAGATTTTAAACCTACTCTTGCACGTCTGATTGCTTTAGATATTGCAACAACAGCGTCACTTTGTCCGATAACCCTGTCATGTAAAATACTTTCAAGTTTAAGAAGTCTTTCTGATTCGCCTTCAGTAAGTTTTGTTACAGGAACACCGGTCATTGTTGCGATAACCTGTGCAACGTCTTCCTCTGTTACGGTAGGCTTATTTGCATCATTTTGACGACGCCATTCTTCAGAAACTTCACGAATTCTGTCTTTCATATTTGCTTCGTCATCACGTAAAGCAGATGCTCTTTCAAACTCTTGGTTTCTGATAGCCTCTTCTTTTTCCTTGATAATATCTCTTAATTCTTTATCAAGTTCTTTGCCTTCCGGACATAAAGTACAGAATTTTAAACGAACTTTTGAACTTGCCTCATCTATTACGTCAATAGCTTTATCCGGCAAAAATCTGTCGTTTACGTATTTGCTTGAAAGTTTTGTTGCAGCAACAATTGCATCATCAGAAATAATCAAATTGTGGTGCTCCTCATACTTAACTTTCAAACCTTTTATGATTTCTATGGTTTCATCAATAGAAGGCTCTTCAATAATTACAGGTTGGAATCTTCTTTCAAGAGCAGAATCTTTTTCGATATATTTTCTGTACTCATCAGAAGTTGTAGCACCAATAACTTGAATTTCACCTCTTGATAATGCCGGTTTTAAAATATTAGCAGCATCGATTGCACCTTCTGCAGCTCCGGCGCCGATAAGTGTATGCATTTCATCTATAACAAGGATAACATTTCCTGCTTGACGAATTTCATCCATTATCTTTTTAAGACGTTCTTCAAATTCACCACGATATTTTGTACCTGCAATTAACAGACCCATATCGAGCTGAATAATTTTTTTGTTTTCCAAAATATCAGGAACTTCACTGTTAACAATTCTAATCGCAAGACCTTCCGCAACAGCAGTTTTACCAACACCGGGTTCACCTAATAACACCGGATTGTTTTTAGTTCTTCTTGCAAGAATTTGAATAACACGTTCAATCTCTTTTTCACGACCGACTACAGGGTCTAATCTTAATTCAGAAGCCGCAAGAGTTAAATCAGTACCAAACTCATCAAGGCTTGGAGTCTTAACTTTGCTTGCAGAATATGAAGAACTGCTTGAAGATGAACCTGTTCCTGCGCCCGCTCCGGCAGTCGGTTTTGAATCACCAAGCATTTTAACAACATTACTTCTGATTTTATTTAAATCAACACCTAAATTTTCAAGAACACGAGCGGCAACACCTTCTCCTTCTCTGATTAGACCAAGAAGTAAGTGCTCTGTTCCTATATAATTGTGACCAAGCTGTCTTGCTTCGTCCCAAGAAAGTTCCAAAACTCTTTTTGCACGAGGAGTAAAAGGTATCT
>JAFQNY010000098.1 GCA_017395765.1 bacterium | reverse complement strand
TGTAAATATTAATGTCGTGTAACGGTATGCCTGAGCCTTGTGAAATACGTTTTTTTCGTGATGAATTCATTAACTCCGGATGCTCTCTTTCTTCAGGAGTCATTGATTGAATAAAAACTTCTATTTTTTTGAATTGTTTTTCCCCTTCATGCGAAATCATTTGTCTTTCATCACGAGACATTTTTAAACCGGGAATCATCCCTAACAGTTGATCCATTGAACCAAACATTTTCATTTGAGATTGCATTTTTAGAAAATCGTTAAAAGAAAATTCCGCTTTAGACATTTTCTTTTCCATTTCTTTTGCGGTTTTTTCGTCAAAAACTTCTTGAGCTCGTTCTACAAGAGATACTATATCGCCCATTCCCAAAATTCTGTCTGCCATTCTTTGAGGATAAAAATCTTCTAATGCATTAAGCTTTTCACCTGTACCGGTAAGTTTTATAGGTTTGCCGGTGCAATAAACTATGCTTAATGCGGCTCCCCCTCTGGAGTCTCCGTCAAGTTTTGTCAAAACCAATCCTGTAATTGATAATTGCGCATCAAAATTTTCTGCGACATTAACAGATTCTTGACCGGTCATAGAATCTATTACCAATAATTTTTCTTCCGGTTTATAAATTCTGTCTATCAAAAGTAATTCGGCCATCATTTCTGTGTCAATTTGCAGACGTCCTGCCGTATCAAGTATTAACGGATTAAAACCGTTTTCCTTTGCGTAATCAATTGCAGAACTGACAATTTCTTGTACGTTATTACAATTGTCTTTTGAATAAACTTCTACTCCGATTTGTGAGCCTAATGTTTTTAACTGTGTAATTGCGGCAGGTCTATAAATATCGCAAGCAACTAATAGCGGGTTTTTATTTTCGTTTTTTAATTTTACTGCTAATTTTGCAGATGAAGTTGTTTTTCCGGAGCCTTGTAAACCAAGCATCATGATTAAAGAAGGTTTACCTGTGAGGTTTAGTGGGGTTGAATCTTTTCCTAACAGATTAATGAGTTCATCGTGTACTATTTTTATTAATTGTTGGGAAGGATTAACTCCGTTAATTACATCTTCTCCCTCGGCACGATCTTTAATGTTTGAAATAAAAGATTTTACAACTCTAAGGTTGACATCCGCTTCCAGTAGCGCACGTCTTATTTCACGCAAAGCATCTTGCATATTTTCTTGCGTTAGTTCTTTTTGACCGGAGGTCTTTGCTATAATATCCTGTAATTTATCTGCTAATGAATCGAACATATATACCCTTTTTACACAATTCTACATAAAAAGAGTATCACAAACATGGCTAATCTTTAAGTAAATATACTCATTGTTCGTTCAATATTTTCATTTTTAATAGTTTCTAAACTTTTTATCATTTGTTGTATAGCTGCTGTTTCTGTTTCTACAGTGCTCATTCGGGTATCGATTCTGGATTCTTTTTCGTTGATAATATTCTTTTTGTGTTCATATACAGCCATTGCTTCTTCTCTGACTTCAGTATCGCTGACGCTGAAAATGTTTTTGAAGTTAGAAGCAATGTTTGTTTGGTAATCATTTGACCAGTCTGAAGTCTTTAGAGCATGATTAATTGTGTTAGTTCTTGTTACGGTTGTAATTGTATATAAATTGTTTTGTAACATCTGGTTTAAATAATCTGTATCATTAACTCTGTCGTTTTCAGTCCAACCGTTTTCAGCTATAGAAGAAAAAATAACATCGTAGTACATAATTAAATTTTCTTGTTCTGCTGTTAAAAGTCTGCTTGATTCATCAACGGTTATATTGTACTCGTTTAAAGCTTCGTTATAAGCTTTTTCCCATTCTGCATGTTGAGTTTCCCATTGAGAATATGACTCATCGGTAATGTCATACCATAAGCACTCTCCGTTTTCGTTTATATCCAAATTTGCCATTGAGCAAAGTTCGTTTAAATAAGTTTGGAAGTTGAAAGTGTAATTTCCTTTTGAGCCTGTAAGAGCTCCGCCTTCGTAATCTTCACCTTTGTTAAAAAGAGTTTGATATTCTTCACCTAAAGCTTTTGCGGCATTGATAAAATCATCTTGCTTATCCAAGAAATATGGGCTGGCATTCTTAACTAAATAATTGGTAACTTCTGAAGTGTCAAGACTTGTTACCCCTTTAAAATCTCCCATATTATAAAGTTGAATTAAACCTTTAGCGGTTTTATCATCACTATTTGAGAATAAGTTATAGAAACCAACTCTTGTGAATGAATCTTTTGACGGTTCAGGTCCGACTTCGTCTAAAGCTTTTTGTTTGTCGTAAATAGCTGAGTCTGAGTTGTAAAGCGACATGATATTACTTACAGGAATACCTGTTGCTGCTGATAAAATTTGATATCGAACGCTCTCGTAATCAGCACCGCTTTTGCCGTCAGGAGAAATCATTTTTGCAAATTTTAAATATGAACTGTCAACAACTGTTCTTCCTTTTAAATCACTTAAAACATACGGTTCAAAGTTGTTTGCTCTGCAAGGCTTCATTAAGGTATCGTAAGTTAAATCAGTATAGCTGCTTCCTGCATTTGTTGACCATTTAAGAACTTTTTTATTTAACGCTTCTTGATATTCACGAGAAATTTTGCTTGAATCTCGAGCAAGAGCCATTTTTTGATTAGAAAGACTCATCAACTCTCGTTGGTTATTTGAGAGTTCATTTTTAAGAAACAGATAGTTGTATGATGTTGCACCTAATCCCATTTTCTTGTCTTTCCTTATGGTTTTCCCTTGTTATTATGTATTACGGCATTTTTAGCAAAAACTTTAATATTTTGACCTTATTTGTTACAAAAGTTTACATAATTTAATAAACACCTAACTACTTAACGACGAAAAAATATTGTGGTATTCTTAATTTATGAAGAGATTAATTACTTGGGGTTTTATATTTTTATTTGTCGTTTTATTGTTAAAATCTTGTATAAAGCAAGATATAGAGCCGGTTTATACTCCTCAAAAATATTCAAATGAAAATTTAGATAATATAAAATATCCTTTAAAAAATAAAAACATAACAATTGACGGGGTTGATTATTTACAATCTCAAGCTCCTGTTGGCGAATATGGCGGAGAATTGATTCTGTCAACAATCGGGGAAGGCCCGAAGACATTTAATCCCTGTAATACAAAAGATGCAACTTCTTCTTCCATGGCCGGACTTTTGTATGACGGTTTGTTGACTACACATCCGCTAACTGGTGAGGTGATTCCCCTATTGGCTAAAAGTTTTTCTGCTAAAGGGAATGAATATACCCTAAATTTAAGAAAAGGGTTGAAATGGTCTGACGGTAAACCTATTACCGTTGATGATGTTTTGTATACATATTGGGAAGTTGTTTTTAAAGGTTTGGGAAATACCGCAACCAGAGACGCAATGCTTATAAACGGTAAGTTGCCAAAATTGTATAAGGTTGATGATTACACTGTAAAATTTGTTACACCGCAACCTTTTGCACCTTTTTTAAGACTGCTAAGCTATCCTATTGTGCCGAAACATTATTTTAAACCTGTTTCAGACAAAGGAGAATCCGCGTTTAATGCTTTTTTAAGTCCAAATACACCACCATCTGAAATAGTATCAAACGGGGCTTTTAAACTAAAAGAATATGTTGCTGCTCAAAGAGTCGTTTTTGAAAGAAATTCAGATTACTACAAAATAAATTTAGAGAATAAAAAATTACCATATTTAAACAGATTAGTGTATTTGATTGTTGGAGATACCAACAATGAGATTCTCAAGTTTGAAGCTAAGGAAACGGATGTTTTATCCTTAAGAGGTGCTAATGTTGCAAGGTATAAACAACGTGAATCGGAATCTGATTATAAAATTTATAACTTAGGAGCAGATACGGGAACATTATTTATGGTTATAAATTTAAATAATCGTAAAAATTCTGAAGGTAATTGGAATGTTGCTTTACATAAACAAAAATGGTTCAGGGACAGAAATTTTAGAGAGGCTATTGATTGGGCGGTAGATAGAGACGGTATGGTTCGAAATATCGCTCATGGTGTTGCAAAACCTTTATTTACTTCCGAAAGTTTAAATTCAATATATTTGAATAAAAAGTTACAACCGCATCCTAAGGATTTGAATGTAGCACGTAAAAAACTCGAAGAATCCGGTTTTATAATCAAAGACGGTGTTTTGTATGATTTGTCCGGAAAAAGAGTTGAATTCGACTTGCTAACAAATGCCGGAGCGTTAGAGAGAGAATCAATAGGAGTAATGATAAAACAAGATTTGGAAGATTTAGGGATGAAGGTTAATTTCAAGCCGATTGAATTTAATACTTTGGTAAATAAACTGGCAAATACATGTGACTGGGACATGGCGATTATTGCTTTAACGGGCTCTCCTTTAGAACCTCATGACGGTAAGAATGTTTGGAAATCAAACGGGCCACTGCATTTGTTTAATCAACGTAAACCAAATCAGAAATATGACGACAGATTGGCTTGGGAAAAAGAGTTGGATGATATCATTGAAGCAGGGGCTGTTAAATTAAATTTTAATGAGCGAAAACAAATTTATGATAAATACCAAGAGATTATATATAAAGAAAAACCGATAATATACTTGTATTCTCCGATTAGGATTACTGCGGTAAGAAAACGTCTGAAAAATATTTTCCCGACATCCCTAAGCGGAGTTGTATATAATGTGGATGAAATTTGGATAGATAAAAAAGGAGAGGTAAAGTAGTATGGAATTTTTTCGTTTTGTGCTAAAAAGGTTTTTGCAAACGATACCTCTTTTGATAATAGTTTCGTTGATAAGTTTTTTTATAATTCGATTATCTCCTATAGACCCGCTTGCAGAGCTTAGGTTGAATCCATCTATTTCACAAGAAACTTTGGATAAAGAAATTAAACGCCTAAACTTGGATAAGCCTATCGGGATTCAATATTTATCTTGGGCAAAGTCTTTTGTTAAAGGTGATTTAGGTTATACATCTTCTGGAGAAAAAGTCTCTGTCAAGCTAAAAGAAAGAATCCCAAACACTTTATTGCTAACGCTGGTGGTTATTTTTATGACGTGGTCTGTTGGAGTCCCTTTGGGAATATTTTCCGCAATCAGAAAGGAATCTCCGTTTGACAGAATGATAACAGTTCTTGCCAGTGTCGGAATGGCAATACCTTCGTTCTTTTTTGCAATATTAATGCTCATTTTTGCAGTAAAAACAGGATGGTTTCCTGTCGGAGGATTAACTTCATACAATTTTAATGAAATGAGTTTTATTGCAAAATTTGTTGATATTTCAAAGCATTTGGTTTTACCGTCATTGGTCTTGTTTACCATTTCACTGTCAGGATTACAGCGTCAAATGCGTGCAAATATGTTGGAGGTGCTGGATTCTGATTATGTGAAATTTGCAAGAGCAAAAGGGTTAAGTGAAGGTAAGGTTATTTTTAAACATGCTCTCAGAAATGCTGTTAACCCAATGATTACGCTTTTAGGTTTTGAATTTGCGGGGTTATTAAGCGGAGCAGCTTTAACCGAGTATGTTTTTCAATATCCGGGATTAGGTCGATTAATTTTGGAAGCCGTTATGAAATCAGACATAAATCTTGTTATGGCATCATTAATGATGGGAACAATTATGTTGATATTAGGGAATCTATTAGCCGATATTTTATTGATGTTAACAGACCCAAGGGTTAGACAAGAGGCAAAATAGAGGGTTGAAATTTTTATGGAATTATTAAGGAAAATTTTAAAAGATAAATTTGTAAAAATTGCATTTTGGGTTCTTGTAACTCTTTATGTCTTGATATTTTTTGCGGATTTTGTAGCTCCGTATTCTAATCATTATTCAAACAGGGAAAAATCGTATGCACCGCCTTCTGTTGTTTATACAATTGATTCTGAGGGAAAATTTTCTATGCCTTATACATATAACTATGTCAGAGAATACGAACCCTCAATGATGCAAACCATCTATAAACAGGACAGAACTCAAAAATATTACATAAAACTTTTTGTAAAAGGTGAAAAATACAAGTTTTTGGGTATAATTCCTTCGGACAGGCATCTTTTTGGTGTGGATAAAGGAGGGGAATTATATCTGTTGGGAACAGATATTAACGGCAGAGATGTTTTTTCCAGACTTCTTTTTGGCGGGCGAATATCTATGACAATAGGGTTTTTGGCGTTATTCATTGTTTTTCCTATTGGTTTATTATACGGAGGGGTTGCAGGTTATTGCGGCGGAATTGTAGATATGTTAATGATGCGCTTCGCAGAAGCTGTTATGGCAATTCCGAGTTTTTATTTGTTGATAATTCTAGCTGCGATTTTGCCGTCCGGCATGACAAGTATTCAGCGCTTTTGTTTAATTACGGTTATTTTGGCATTAATTGGATGGGCAGGCTTTGCTCGTGTTGTCAGAGGGATGGTTTTGTCGATAAAAAAAGAAGATTATATCCAAGCCGAAAAAACATTAGGGGCATCAAATGCCAGAATTATCCTTAAACATATACTTCCGCAAACAACAAGTTATGTAATCATTGCGATGACGCTTTCTGTTCCTTCGTATATTTTAGCCGAATCCGGATTAAGCTTTTTGGGCTTGGGAATCCAACAACCAGATGCAAGTTGGGGTAATATGTTAAAAGAAGCTCAAGAGTATACAAACATTTTATATCGACCGTGGTTATTATCTCCGGGGTTTCTAATCTTTCTGGCAGTCTTATCTTTTAATTTGTTGGGAGATGCCGTAAGGGATTTTCTTGATCCCAAAAGTCGAACTCGTTAAGGATGAATGGATTTTAGTTGGCAGGTTACTGAGGAGTCCACTTTTTTTGCAAAAACCCCACACCCGAATTTCTAAGCTCCGTTGTCGCTAAGAAATTCTTCCCTCTCCCTCAAGGGGCGAGGGGGATTGAC
>JAFQNY010000097.1 GCA_017395765.1 bacterium | reverse complement strand
TCTTATTACAATAAATCTTTTAACTGTTCTGCTAATTCTTTCTTTGCGTTATAAATTCTTGATTTTATGGTCCCTATTGGGCAACGAAGCTTTTTAGCAGCTTCTTCATATGTGTAACCATAGATCTCACACAACATTATTGTTTCTTTAAGTTTTGGCTTCAAACTTTCAATTGAAGAAATAATCCTGTTTTGCCTTTCTGAAACTAAAAGTTTGTTTTCAGGAGTAACTTTTACATCCTTTACCGTATTCAATACAACTTCATCAGAAGTTGTATTTTGTGAATTTCTGAATCCTGCAGATTTCAAATAATCCTTTGAAACATTTTTTGCAATAGTAGATATCCAACTTTTGAAACTACCACGCTCTTCATATTTCTCCGAATTTTTCCAAGCTTTAATATAGACTTCTTGTTCTAAGTCTTCATTATCCGCTTTGGTTATTAATCTAATTATATTTTTTACGTTTTGTTTATTAGTTTTTATTAATTCGTTAAAATCCATTAATCCACCATTAATAACCCATAAGAATCAACCGGAAAGCCTAAATCCTCAGCTGATAATGTTTCTCCGTACATCAGAGCATCCATAAAATCATCATCATTTGTTACAAAACCTAATGTTGAACTAAAAAATATCAAGCAAGCCGCAATACAAACCGCTTTGAGCTTACGAACTCTTTTATTTTTTAATCTGTAATGGAATTTAACTTCGTCTAATAATTGAGAAACTTTTTCCATCTTTTCATGTTCTTGTTGGCAATCTTCACATTCCAAAATGTGTTTTTTTAACGTTTCTTCATCCGAAAAAACAAATAAGCCTTCATATTTATTACATTTGTTTTCCATATTAATTACCTCTTTGTATTAGTATAACGAAAAGCAAATTTAAATTGTTCATTTATATAACAAATTATTGTTCAAGCTCTTTTCTTATATCTTCAACAGAAACATACACAACTTGCGAATTGTCATCTTTTTTCAAATATACATCAGTAATTCCGGATTGAACAATAAAACGCTTGCAAAGAATACATATAAAGTCATGCCCATATATGTACATTGTTGCACCCATACATCTGTCTTGACCGGCTTGAATGATTGCATTCTGCTCAGCATGAATAGAACGACAAGTTTCATAACAAGTTCCTGACGGAATATTGTTTTTTATACGATAACATTCTCCACGTTCATAACATGACTCAACCTTAGAAGGAGTTCCGTTATATCCTGTTGCTTTTATCTTTTTATCTTGACCGACTATTACCGCCCCAACCTGAGCTCTTAAACAATTTGAACGAGATGCGCAGGTTTTTGCCATATCTAAAAAATACTCATTCCAAGATTTTATAGTCATAATCCATACTCCTTATGAAAATATTATAATACAAAAGAATATTTAGAAATAATTAACCTCTTCTTGTATGGGCTCTTTTTGTATGCTAAAATTTAGATATGAAGTTTAATTTAAGTTTAGAGAATATCAAATATATAAAAATATCCTACAAAGATTTAGACAATGATCCTTGCACGGTTAAAGCCGCCATAAAGAAAATGGATGACAGAGAAATTATAGCTTGCGCTAAGTTTGATGAAGATCTAGAATTAAAAACCCCTCAAGAAATTGTTTTAAGTATAGTTTGTAACGAAGGCTTGTACAAAACAAAAACTTTGCTCAAAAAGATTGAAAACGATGCTCCGTATATTTTCTTTATAATAGCACCTCCGGAAGGTCTTGAATACTTACAAAACAGGGAATACTTCAGGGTCAAAGGAGAATATAACTGTATTTATAATGTTGTTAAAGATAATGAAATAAAAAGAATTCCTTGTAAAACAAAGAATATTTCAGCAAACGGAGTAAGCATAGAACTACCTTCTCATATAATGAGTGAAGAAGACTCCGTACTGGAAATTTCTATAGGCGGTAATACGGTAACACCAAAAGCTCGTTATGTCAGAAGCGAAAAACATGGTTCAAATTATTTATTATCTTTTACTTATATCCAAATATCAGAAGCCGATAGGGATATAATCTCAAAAACCTGCATACAAAAACAATTAGAACAAAACGAAACTCTATTTTGTAACAAAACTTAACATTTACTCCTTAAAAAGGCAATTTTTTGGAACTAGGAGTTTTATTATATATATATATCGTGTAGTAAAATCTTGTAGGAGTGAATCTATTATGTGTAGTGTATCATTAATTACCCCAATTAATTTCCGTGGCGGAGAAACTTGCGGTTCAACATCACAAAACCCAAATCTTCCAAACCCGACAAACGAAGTTAGAGAATATAATCTTAATTTCAAACAACAACCAAATTATGATTATTACGAAAAAGAAAAAAAATCAAAGACTAAAAAAATTATTATCGGAACAGGAATTGCTCTTGGAGTAACAGCAGCAGGTATTTTAGGTTTAGGCTATTTAGGTAAGACCGGAAAGGTAGATAAAATTAAAACCGAATGGCTTAAAAACACCATAAAACCAGTCACAGACACTTGTTATAAATGGTGTAAGGCAATAAAAAAAGCTTTACCTGAATTTTTAAAAGGAAAAGGCGGAAAATAAAAAAAAAACGGGATTTAAATCCCGTTTTTTTATTTCTTTTTTTGAAACCAATTAACAAATTTATTATAGAGAGTATCCTGAGGAATATCTTTTTCCTTAATTTCATCGCCAAAAACTATTGAATCCTCATTCTTATCACTAAACTCGAACAAATCTTCATCAGGCTCATCTTTACGTTTCTTACGCTGGTTCATATACATACCGCCACCACCCATACCGCCACCGTCTTTATAGGCTGCATGAGCTTTAAACTGGTTGATATTATTGTTTCCGAAATCAAAAGACATATCGTCGTCTCAAGACTTGTACATTGCATTATTATTATAACGTATTTTTGAAAAAAATCCAGTGTTCGTGCTAAAATCAAACATATATAGGAGATATTATGAGAAATTTTATAACACTGGTATTTAGTTTTTTATTTTCAACAAATTTAATCTTGGCTTCTGATATGACCTTTGCACAAATAGACGGGGCATTGATTTCAACTAACGACGCTAACTCCATTAAAAGATTAGAATCTACCGTCAATAAAATTAATCAACAAAAAAACATAGAATTTGTTATTTTCACAGGTAATAATATTTCGAAACCTTCAATAGATAATTTAGAAAAATTCATAGAAATTGCAAACAATTTGAAATGTCCATATTATGTAACAATCGGCAACAAGGATATCAATAAACAAAAAAAATGGGGAAAATCTGAATACACAAACTTACTTCAGAAAAAAATAAAAACTCACAAAAAAATTACAACAACAAATTATATTTTCTCCAAAAACGGGGTTATATTTATTGTTGCGGATGGAGCTAAAGAATTTATTACAACACCTTCCGGATACTACAAACCTGAGACATTAACGTGGCTTGACAGTCAATTAAAAAAATATAAAAATAAAAATGTTATAATCCTGCAACATTTTCCGATAATTCCACCTGCGAAAAAAGAAACTCATTACACGCACAAAGCAGATGAATATTTGGAACTAATATCCAAACATGACAATATCAAAGCTATAATTTCCGGGCACTTTGGAGTTAACAGCGAACAAGAATACCAAGATATTTGGCATATTACTACAAAAAGCTTACCAACATACAGAGTTATTGATATTTTAGATTATGAAACCGAAAATCCGGTATTTTGGTCAACCATTAAGGAATAAAAATGATAAAAAAAACTCTTTTACTCTTAATTAATTTATATCAAAAAATATCAAGCCTGACACCACCAAGATGTCGCTTTTATCCAACCTGTTCAGAATATACAAAACAAGCTATCCTCAAATACGGAGTTTTCAAGGGCGGTTTAATGGGACTTAAACGGATAAGCAAATGTCATCCGCTACACGAAGGCGGTTACGACCCCGTTCCTTAATCACAACTATCATAATTTCTGCATTCGGAAAAACAATATTGATTATTAACAAAAATCTGACTTAATACAACAATAATCTGAGCTAAAATTCTGTTAAGCACTTTGCACCTCCGAGTTCACAGTTTTTTCCTTTGGGTCTTCATCTATATCCGTACCAAATAACAGTTTATTACTAGTACTGCCTAATTTACTTAACACAACACTGGATCCGGCCCCCATCAACATACCGGTTGCACCTGAATACAATTTTGCAGTAAACAGCAAGTTTGTACCAATACCGCCAACTATAGGGAATACTCCGGTCATTGTTCTTGTTCTGCGCTCTTCTTTTGAGTTAGAAGCCGCTAAAAGACCTAAGCTTAATGCTAACATTGAGAAGTTAGTCAAAACATCCGTCGGAGCACTTCCTAACACCAAGTCCCGTTTTTTATCAAAATACTGAACTGTTTCTATATCGTTAGCCTTTAATAATTTTTTATTCAATTTACCCAAAGCTCTGGAGAACATCGTTTTGTTTTCAGGAGTCACTTTCTCGGCTTTTGAAAGTATATCAAAGATTTCTTGATAAATACCTTTTGTACTACCTTCTTTGCCTATAAGAGAAGCTATTGCATCCTGCCCTTCTTTTTCCAACACATTTCGGAAATCAATTAAACTGTCATACGCCCAGAAATTGAAATTAGAGTTAATATGATTATAATTTTCTCTAATATGAATCGGATTCCTAAATCCATGACGCCATTCTTCAAAGCGTTTTAAAACATCCGTTTCAAGATTTGCCATTCCTTTTTCCTGTGCTTTTAGACGTTTTAAAAGTTCGCCTTCAGAGAAGTATTGTTTTCTCTTCTCCAACTCACTTAACAATTGATCCAATCTTATTCTGTCAGACGAAGATAAATTTTCACGATTTAGTTTCACCAAATCATCTAACTTTTTCATTTGTTTATTAAGTCTTTTATAATGACCTTTTACCGTATTAATACTTATTTTATCAAAAGTCTTTGTAATCCACTCATTCGGTTTTTTAGCTACATATACAACAGCAGACTGTATTTTTTGAAGAATTTTTCGTCCGGTTTTGTTTTTAACACTATTAAATTCTAATTTTTGACCACACAACTTTTTATAACAGATATCTTTTATTGAGTTAATATTATTTGAAAACTCAAGGATATCATGGAATTTTTTAAACATCGATACAACTTTTTGATAAAACTTAGATGCCACTACGTTATTCTTAGTAGTTTCAACTTTATTTAAAGCTTTCTGTTGCAAAATCTTTGTTTTATTTAAAATCTTTGGTGAAAATTTAGGGTTAAATATTAATGCAAACCCTGAAAGTAACAAAACACCAAAACCAGTACTCAAAGCTATTTTGGTTGATTTTTTATTTATTTCTTTATCAACTTTTTTAACAAACGTGTCGGGTTGATTGTCATTGACATCAGAAGTTTCATTCCCTTTAGCACCGGATTCCTTTACCGAATTTTGACAAAAATTCGGATTTAGCACTTTATTTGAATAATCTGAATGCAATAGACTTGTTGCCATAGTTAAACTAACCCATAACCTTTACTACATATATAAAGTCTAAAACACGAATAAAATTGCCTGTAATGCTTAAAATATTAAGTTTTGTGAACAAGTTTATTCAAACAATGTAAATCTCAGAACTCCGTTTGTATTGACAACGTCATTCCACATTTCTTTAGGCCTGACCCAAACATCCCCATTTTTCACAGATTGGTAAACAACCATTTCTTCCGTCGTTTCCGAATGCCTTGCGATTGCAATAATTTTATACAAATTACCTTTATAGTGTTTATATGTTTTTCCGATAGTAATTTCTTGCATAAATAAATTCTAGCACACATTTTCTATAATAAAAAGGCGCTTAATATAAGCGCCGATTACATAGTATAGTTTTATAAAAAGATCGTTGTTTTGTTTATTTTATATTATTTTTATTCAAACTTGCCTTAAGCCCTCTTGCTAAATCGTGACGTCCGCTTTTTTCATAAATCGCAGTCATTGATTCTAAGAACTTTAAATTATCAATATTTGGATTTGATTGATTAACCGGTGCGGTATTAACCGGAGTTGTCATTTTTTTCTGCATAGGTTGAGTTACAGGTGCAGTTTGAACAGGGCGACTCAAAGTTTGAGTCGGTAACTCTTGTCTTACTTGAGCATAATTATTTCTTAAATTTGGATTATGAAATCTTACAGGCTCAGTTTCATAAGGATTTACAGCTTCTTTTTGGTAAGCGTTCAAACCATAATTTACGGTAGTAAACGGTTTTTCCATACCCATAGAAGATTGATTTAAAGGATTCAAACCTTTATACAAATTGATTTCTCTTTCATTCAAAGATTGTGACAAACCGATTCTCATATCAGGTTCTCTGCGTTTGAATAAACGAGCAACCGCAAAGACCAACAAACCTATCAAACCAAATGAAATAGCTTTTGGAGCAAAATCAGATACAACATCTTCATCTAAAGAATCTTTGATTTCTGATACCGCAGCAGAAGATTTTAATTTATTAAACAAACCTGAAGTTTTTGGAGCTTCAACTTCTTCGTGATAAATAGGTGCATAGCTCTCGATAGGATTATTTAATTTCAAACTTTTTGTTGCGTTAACAGGAGCAACAGGAATATTTGCAATAAGAGCATCAAAGGTTACAGTCGCAGCAGAAGCATTATCTGCTTGGAAAAATATTTTTAACCCGTTCCCTTGAGGTTCAACCAAAACGGAATCAACATTTGAAACATTGTTATAAACTGTATTTAAAGATTTTGAAGCTCTAATGTCCTTCATAGTTAATGTTATTTTATTAGAACCTTGGATAGTCTTCTTAACATCTACGGCCTTGTCTGAAACTAAAACTATATTATAAGTATCTTTAACAGGTTCAATTTCAATAGATTGCAAAACATTTTCCGTAGCCATGACCGGCATTAAAGAAAATATCATACCAAATAACAACAATACTCTTTTCATAAAACTCTCTCTCCCTTGATAATAGTGTATATGTTTGGCATGCTTAAGACATCAATCAACGGATTATATTTCATATTAACCATTTGGTCTATATACATAAAAAATAAAGTAAACGGAT
>JAFQNY010000096.1 GCA_017395765.1 bacterium | reverse complement strand
TATAAAATAATATATTTTATTGAAATATTTGATATTAGTATTTAATAAAACATTTTTTTGATTTTTTACTTGAACTTTCTTTTTTCTTTTTTTGCGAGCAAAAGAAAAAAGAAAGTTCGAAAGAAAAAAGAAAAGACGCAATTGTTTCTAACGTCTTCGCAGAGATAATCCTCTGCTCAGCCGTATTTTAAGGCGGGCAAGCCCGCACTCATAAGCCTCGCAAACTCGGTGCTTTGCACCTCAAACAATGCTCGGCAGCACACCGACCCTAACGGAATGAGCCAAGAATGTTAGTGAGAAAACAACAAGGCAAGCACTGTTTGAGGGGTAAATATATTAAGTTTTTATATTAATACAACTTTTTTGTGTTTACCCCGAGTTTGCTTGCCTGAGTTCGAACGATACAATTCTTGAGCGAATGCAGTTCAGGTCGGGAGTTTCTTTGCGGAACTTTCTTGTCGGTACAAGAAAGTTCCATATTAATAATTAATATTAATTAAAATATATTATTTTATAAAATATAATCAATCTTAACAAAAGCTTGATTATATATTATTTTTATGTTTATCTATAGGTGGATGAGTCATATCCTCTTAGATTTGTCCGAAATATAACTTAAGCGGCTAGGGGTAAATGAAGTCAAGTTTAATTGCCCCATATGTTACTAGAATAAAGGAAAATGTAAAATGTTAAAAATCAGATTAAAAAGATTAGGCGCTAAAAAAGCTCCAACATACAGAGTTATTGTTATTAATTCAACAACTAAACGTGAAGGTAAACCTATACAAGAATTAGGTCACTACAACCCAAAAACAAAAGAAATGAAATTAGACATCGTTTCTGCTAATGAATGGGTTAAAAAAGGTGCTCAACCTACAGATACAGTTAAATACTTGATGGCTAACTGTAATGAAGACGGTACTTTAAACTACAAAAAATCAGAAGTTGTTAAATTATCTAAAAAAGCTCAAGCTAAAAAAGCTGAAGAAGAAGCTAGAGCTGCAGAAGAAGCAAAAGCAGCAGCAGAAGCTGCAGCAGCTGCGGCTGAAACTCCTGCTGAAGAAACTACTGAAGCATAGTTTAATAAAAGTTATAAAGAATAGGTTCTTCAAATTGAAGAACCTATTTTTTTATCTTTTTATTCTTTTTACAAACTTTATTAAAAACATCTTCAAAAGATTCAATCGGTTCAAGTCTATATCCACAATGCTCCGCTAAATTACCACCCATTTTAAAAAGCTCTTCTTGAGGATATCTTCGACAAATTCCCGGACGTGATTTATGAATCTTGCATTTATTAGTTTCTTTATCCAAATTTGTACACTCAAAAACCAATCCGGTTTCATCCTTGTCAATAATTTTTAAATATGTGTAAAACGGATGTAACCGCTGAAGCTTTTTAAATTCTTCTTCGGTTTGAATAACATCTTTATGTTTTACATAAATCTTTTGACAACAACGCCCGCAAACATTGCATTTACCGACTCGATAATATTTTCTTTTTAATACATACAAATAAAAAAGTTTTTTTATTTTTTTAAACATTAACAATCCTTGATTTAGCGAGTTTATACTCTGAAGATTCCGGACGAGATAAAGTCATTATCTTAGTAAAATATTTATTCGAGGTTCTGTAATCACCTGCCGAATAAAAAGTTGATCCTTTATCAAAACAAGTTTTAATAATTCTCTCTTCCGGATTCAAAAATCTTCTCAAATTTTGAATTCTCATATTAATTCTTGAATCTATAGATTGCCCTAATATCAAATAGTTTTCATACTCTAAAAATGCATAGTAATAATTATTACTATTATAATATCCTTCGGCATTTTCCAGATATTTAACCGCTGAAGCAAAATCTATATTATTTTCAAGCTGTTTAATCGCAGAAATCACATTTAAATATTCTTTTTGATTATGCAAAACTAACGGAATTAAGCGCTTTAAAGCACAATAAGCTCCCAACAAATCTCCGGAATTTGTCATTGCAACAGGGATTTTCTGCAAAACATCAAGAGATTTCTTATCAATGGCAACAGCTTGTTTAAAATAAATAAGAGCATTAAAATAATCTTTTTTATCAAAATACAATTTCCCTAATAAGAAATTTGAATCAAATTTATTCGGATAAGTTTTTACAGCCATATCCAAGGCTTGTATTGCAGTTTCATAATCTTTAGCAGATAATGCCCGCAAAGCTTTTTGGTATAAAGTTTCAGAATCTCGCATAAAAGAATCCAAAATCCTTTTAACTTCCAAATAGTGAGCAGACTGTTTGTTTTTGGTATATTTCAAAAACTTTTGATAAAACTGGATTGCTTGAAATCTCATTTCTTTCGAAAAATAAGAGGTAGCCAAATTTAAACAGACATTTTCATCATCAGGCTTGAATGAATGTGCAATCATCCAATATTCAATAGCCTTATCGACATCCCCTGTTCTGTAATAAATATTCCCTAAAAATGTATAAGAAGGATTTTTATTAGATTCCAACTCTATTGAACGATTAAAATATATAATTGCATTATCACTGTCATTAAGCTTGTAATAACATTTTCCTGTTTCAAAATAAAGCTTATACGAATAACTCGTGTTAACCATATCCAAATACAACTTCAAAGCTCCTGCAAAATTCCCGTTTGCAACCAAATTTTGAGCAGCATCTAACTTTGTTTTTTCAATATCTGAGTTATCCCTAACATAATAATTTGAATTATCCATAAATGCATTTTAGCATAATTATAATTCTAAATCATCCCAAAGCTTTGTATTTGTTACAAGACTTGACAACACGTCATCTTCATAGACATCCACAACACCCTGTGAGAATAAGTCATTCATTAACTCAAGATGAGATAAGTCTTCAGAATCACTCATTGCAATTTTATTAAATTTATTAATATCACAGTCTTTTTGGAATAACTCAATCGCACTTGATGAGATTTCAGTTTTATCAACATATGGATTTGCATTGGTTGATTGTGCCGCTTTATAAGCATTTGCCCTGATTGCAGCCAGATTAACTACATTCCCTTGCTTTTCCAGTTGAGAATTGTATAAAAAATCTGTTCCATTGTCGTTAATATTATTAAACATGAGACCCTAATCTCCTCCCAGTATCTCATCAACATTATTATATATTTTTTAACCTTTGTTATCAACTATCCGGAGGATTTTTTATCTTAAATTGTAAAGTTTTAAAATCAAATTAGCAATTTTATATAACATAAATACTTTATATAAATATGGGGATTCTAAATTTAACCAGAAAAATAATACCAAACATAGGACCTGATAAAATTAAAAATATCGAGGCAATACATAATCTGCCGGAAATGGTTCTTACAAATATGTTAAACAAAGGGAATCAGAACATCCTGCATGTTGACATGAATCAATGCGCTGCGGCCATTATTAAACAATCCGGAGTATCCACGGTTTTTACAGACTCTCTCGGGGGTTGTAATGCGGTCGGCTTAATCGCCAAAACAACAACCGGAGAACCTTTGGCAATACTGTCACACTATGTTCCGACAGCCACCTCTAATCAAGTCGTAGCTTTATCAAAACAATTAGAAACTTATTCCCCGTATTTGGATAAAACCTACAAACCAAAACTATTTTTTAATACCAGAGCTATCAAAACAGCAGAAGGAGAACTTGTTTCGCCACCCAATCTAATTTACGAAAAAGTTAAAGCTCTAATCTCAAAATTTTTCCCTCAAGGTGTCGAAACGTACTCAGAATTATACCCGACTAACAGTCGAGGCGCATTCTATTCATCTGCAAACATTTTTCAATTTGATCCGGAAAACTTAAATAAATTAAAAATAACTTTCGTTGGAGAAAAAGAAAAATTTCTTGATTTAAAAATCTAATGTAAACATTTTGTTACAAAGGACCGTTTTTTGGCAAGTTTTTTATCTAATTTGTTTTAATATAATTGTAGTGTAGCGTAAAAGGAGTGTTTTTTATGGTAAGTCCTTACAATAATCCAAATGCTTATATTCAAGCAGGAATGCCAATATATAACGAAAACGAAACCGTCACCTCAACAATACAAAAACAAAATTCTGTTCCGAGTGGTGTTGCCGGTGCTGCTGTTGGTGCTATTGGCGGTGGAGTTGTAGGATACAAAAAAAATCCTTATATAAACAGTAATAATCTTGTATCAGACAC
>JAFQNY010000095.1 GCA_017395765.1 bacterium | reverse complement strand
TGATATTCTAAAACTGTGTCATATCCGATTTGTTCTTTTATAATTTTACCGGTTTTAGCATCTGTAACTGCTATAGAATCCAAAGAATTAGTTTCATCAGAGTTGAACTGATAAATAATTTTTGTTTTATCGGTGTTTCTGACTATTGAGTGTAATTTTCCGTCAGAAGAGTAGATTTTTTCACCGATTGCTTCTTTAGGATTTACATTTGGAGATAATAACAGAGGGCTTACTGCTATATTTAGTTTTTCAGTATAAGCTTTATTATAGGTTCCTAATGCACCAAGTCCGCTAATGTTATTATTTGTGACGTGCGGATTTGTAACAGGTCTGCTTGTGGTAGTTTGCTCTGCCTTGAATGCAGGTTGAAAGTTTGGTAAGTTTGTAACAACTCCGATTTTATTTATCATAGACACACTCCTATAAAACACTACACTATAAATATATTAAAACTTAAACTTAAGAAAAATTGACTTAATGTTAAGTTTTGTGAATTTATTCTCTTTATTTTTATAGTATAATATTTTCAATATAGAGAGGTATCAGATATGCAAGTTTCATTAAATTGGTTAAATGAATTAGTTGACTTAACCGGAATAGAAGTCGCTCAAATTGCTCACGAACTAACTATGAGCGGTTTAGAAGTTGAAGAGGTTGAAGAAGTAAAGGCGAAATTTACAAATATAATTACCGCAAGAATTGAAAAAATAGATAACCATCCAAATTCAGACAGGTTGCATTTAGTGACTGTAAACACCGGTTCTGCAATAAAGACTGTCGTTTGCGGGGCTCAAAATATCCAAGAAGGACAAGTAATCCCTTACGCATCAGTCGGAAGTAAAGTTTTAGACAGAAAGACCGGTGAACAATTTGAATTAACCCCTGCTGTTATTCGTGGAGTTGAGTCTCAAGGTATGCTTTGTTCTGATGACGAATTAGGGGTCAATGACAGAAATTATCAAGAAGAGGACGGAATTTTAATTTTAAATAGATTATTTCCGAATGTTGGATTGGGATTAAATGTTGAAGACGTATTAGGTTTTGAAAAAGATTATATTCTTCATACCGCTCCTACTGCAAATCGTGGGGATGAAATGTCTGTGATAGGTATTGCAAGAGAATTATCTGCGTTATTTAACAGACCAATGAAATTTGAATATGCATCAAGAGTTTGTGATAAAGCTGATTTTGAAGTCGAGATAAAAGACAATTCAGTATGCAAATATTATTCTATTGGGGTATTAAAAAATGTTGTTATAAAATCATCTCCAGATTGGATGCAAAAAAGATTGTTGGCATCTGGTATTCGTGCGATTAATAATGTTGTCGATATTACTAACTATGTTTTATTGGAATATGGTACACCGTTGCACGCATTTGATTATGATAAATTAAACGGTTATTTGTGTGTCAGAAGAGCTGTTGAGGGTGAAAAGATTATTACTTTAGATGAAGTTGAAAGATCTTTAACTACGGATTCGGTTCTTATTGCAACTAAAGAATCTCCGGTGTGTTTAGGAGGGGTTTTTGGTGGTAATAATTCTGAAATTGATGAAAACACTAAAAATATAGCTTTAGAGGGTGCATATTTTTATCCTGCTACAACAAGAAGAAGTTCAAGAAGTGTCGGATATCGTTCTGATGCAGCGGCAAGGTTTGAACGTGGTGTTGATATAGAAGCTGTCAAACCCGGTTTGCTAAGAGCTGTAGAATTACTTGAAAAGTATGCAGATGCAACTTTTGAAGGTTTAGTAGAAACCGGAATAAATAAAATTGAATCAAATGATATAACTCTAAGACATGCTCAAATAAAGAGACTTTTAGGTTGTGAAATTGAGCAAGATAAGTATATTACGATTCTTGAGAATTTAGGGTTTGAAATCTTAGGTAAAAATGAAATGGCTTGTAAAGTTAGAGTTCCATCATACAGAGCGGATGATGTAACACGTGAATGCGATTTGATAGAAGAAATTGCAAGAATAAACGGATATGATAAGATTACTCCGACATTGCCTAATAAAACAAACCCAACAGATATATCACATTCTGAAAAAATTATTAAACGGGTTCATGAATTAATGCTTTCTATGGGATTGAATGAAATGCAAACCTCTTCTTTAATCGGAGAGCCTTTGCTAAAACAATTCAATATCTCTTATGATAAAGAAAATGCAGTATTCGTTGAAAATCCTGCATCCGAGGAGTTTGCAATGTTACGTCAAACTATGGCTGCAAGTATTTTGAACTCTATGAAGTATAACTATGATAACGGACAAAAAGATTTTTGGGGCTATGAAATCGGCAGAACTTATTTAAAGGTTGCAGAAGCTGATGAAAAAAGTTCCGGAGTTAAGGAAACTCAAACATTAGCTGGTGTAATTACCGGCAATGTTCAAAAATCTCTATGGCAATCTACAGGTGAAGTTGATTTCTACACTGTAAAAGGAATTGTCGATAAGGTAATTGAAGATTTTGGTTTGACAAGAAGGATTAAATATTCATTATTGTCAGAGTCACCATTGGCTGATTCCCATGCGTCGCTTCACCCATACAAAACTGCTGTCTTGACTTTATTAGGCAAAAAACCTGAAATTATAGGCTATTATGGAGAAATCCATCCTGAGTTGAAGGGTAAACTTAAGCTAAACCAATCAGTATTTTTATTCAAACTTGATTTAGATTTATTAATAAATGCCGTAAACGAATCTGTTGTTAAGTATAAAAAACTTCCGTTGTTCCCAGAGGTTCAGCGTGACTTGGCTGTTATCGTTCCGCAAAATTACTCTTGGGATGAGTTAGAAAAACTTGTTAAAAAAGGTGTTGACAATAAAGTATTCTTAGGTTGTGATGTTTTTGATGTTTATGCTGGAGAACATATTTCGGAAGGGTTTAAATCCGTTGCCTTCAGGGTTAGAATGCAAGATGCTAATTCAACAATGACAGATGAAATAATTGAAACACAGATGGCAAATTTACGTTCAGTTTTGAAAAAGAATATTCAGGACTTGAGCTTCAGAGAATAAGGAAAACGGCTATCAGCCGTTTTTTTTTACTTTTTTTAGATGATATCTGATTTTATGGGATTTTGTATAATAAACCTGTAATAGGAGGTTTGTATGGCAGAATGTATAAAATGCTCCGGAGAGGTTTCAAAATACCAATATGAAGGTATCTTGTTTGAGATGTGTAAATCTTGTAGTTCTCTGATTATTTCAAAAGATAACTTTGAAAAGATTTGTTCAAGAATTGATGCCGAATGTGAAATTATTGATTTGTTTGAACAACCGGTTGTTAAATCAAAAGAAGATTTGAGAACTTGCCCTCACTGTGGGTTAAAAATGGAAAAAGTATTATGTAACGGAGTTTTGGTTGATAGATGTAAAAAATGTCAACTATTATATTTTGATAATGGAGAATTAGCAAAATATTTTTCAGTTTTTTCTAAAAAGAATATTGAAATTGTGAGTAATGCTCGCTTTATTAAAGAATATTGCGATGTAAAGGAGGTAAAAATGGAAACTCAAAATTATAACAATATATCACAAGAACCAAGTTTTAAAATCCAAGCAAAAGAAAGAGAATTTGATGCACATCCTGTTGACGGGTGGGTTTTTGTCGGTTTCTTAGTACTAATGGGCGTTTTGGCTGCAATATGTTTCTTCTCTCCGTTTACTGCAATTTTTTCTGTAATAATAATATTTTTGATGTTATTTTTAACAAGCGGTTTCAAAATAATAGCTCCTCAAGAAGCTTTAGTTTTGACTTTATTCGGTAAATATTGCGGAACAATAAAGAAAGCCGGTTTTCACTGGGTTAATCCGTTCTGTAGATCATATAACGGTATTGGCTGGGGAACTGTTTCTTTAAAAACAAGAACTTTAGATAATCCTAAGCAAAAAATTAATGATAAATTAGGTAACCCTATTGAAATCGGAATTATGGTTACTTGGGAAATTAAGGACACTGCAAAAGCCGTATTTAATGTAAACGATTATCATACGTTTTTATCTGCTCAATGTGACAGCGCTTTAAGAAATATTGCAAGACGCTACCCTTATGATTCTCCGGAGGATTCTTCAGTAGAATCTCTAAGAAATGACAGCCTTGAGATTTCTGAACAATTGAAAAAAGAAATTCAATCAGTAGTGTCAATTGCCGGTATAAACATTATAGGTGCAAGAATAACTCACTTAGCTTATTCAACCGAAATTGCTGCTGCAATGTTACAAAGACAACAAGCTTGTGCCGTAGTTGAGGCTAAAAGGGCTATTGTAGATGGGGCTGTAGGAATTGTGGAAATGGCTTTGGATAAATTGGCTGAAAATAAAAATATCGTATTAGACGATAAGACAAAAGCAAATATGGTAAATAATTTGCTGGTGGTTTTATGTGCAAATAAAGAAAGTATGCCCGTGATTCGAAATGATGTGATTTAAATTCCACGAGTATAAAAAGAAGCTCCTGCATTTAGGAGCTTCTTTTTATTGTATAAAAGTTTATACTGATTCAGTTGATTTATCTTTTGAAACTGAATATCTGGATTTGTAACTTTTATAATTGCTTACAAACGTAGAGTCTTCATCTTTGTTTCTATGATTGTATTCATGTTTATCAATAGTGCTGTCGTGAAGTTGTATAACGCTGGTTGCAATGTTTCCGCAGTGTGCTGCAATTCTTCTCAAATCATTTAATAAATCTGAGAATAAGAAACTCACTTCCGGAGTGCAATGTCCGTCCTTAAGTCTTTGTATATGATAGTTTTTAACCTTTCTTATATTTTTCTTAATAACGGCTTCGAGAGGTTCAACTTCTTGAGCAAGTTGAAGATTGTCTGTTTTGTACGCATCAAACGACTTAAAGAAAATTTCAGAAACGGAATGTACAATGATTTTTAATTCATCAATAGCAACCGGAGAAAGCTTTTTCTCGCTGTCTTTAAGTTTTTCTGCAATTTGTAACATATATGTTGCGTGGTCTCCGATACGTTCGTAGTCCCCGATTGTTAACATTAATTGAGAAATTCTTGCGTTGTCTTCTTCTGTTAATTCTTTTGCTGAAAGCTTAATCATAAATGAGTTTAATTTATCCTCATACATGTCTATTTTGAGCTCATTAGCCGCAATTTGTTCAGCTTTTTTCTTGTGATAACTCTTTAGCATTTTTGTAGAGTTAATATAATTGAATTCAACCATTTCAGCCATTTTTACCGATTGTCTGTAACATTCTGCAATTGCAAATGACGGAGCCAATAATAATCTGTCATCAAGGATAACAAATTCATTTTTATCTTTTTTATCAGGAACTGTTACAATAGCAATTTTTTCAAGTAATTTGGTGAATGGGAATAGGACAATTGTTGCTACAATATTAAAGATTGAATGAACAACTGCTATTCCGAACGGTGATATGTCTGTGGTGTGTAAAGTAAATTTGCATATTGAGTATGCGAGATAATAGGCTGACAATAGAATAATCGTACCCATAATGTTGAATACTACGTGAACTGCGGCAACTCTTTTTGCAGCAGTGCTTACACCGCTTAAGCAAGAAAGAATTGCTGATATACAAGTTCCGATGTTTTGCCCCATGATTATAGGAATCGCCATCCCGTAGGTCATTCCGCCTACCATTGACAATGCTTGTAAAATACCGATTGAAGCAGCTGAACTTTGAATTAGTGCTGTTACAACCGCACCGATGAATACACCGAATACCGGATTGTGGAACATTGTTAATACTTGTTGAAATTCCGGCATACCTGCTAATGGCGACATTGCATCACTCATTACTTCCATACCGAACATTAATATTGCAAAACCGATAAGTACTGAGCCGACATTTTTTCTTTTGCTGCTTTTTGCAACCATTATTAAAATTACCCCAATCAATGCCATTATCGGAGAGAAAGACTCAGGTTTTAATAATCTGATAAAGAAATTTGTGCTTTGAATTCCTGACAAACTCAGAATCCAAGCCGTAATGGTAGTTCCAATGTTAGAACCCATTATTACACCGATAGCTTGTGATAATTTCATTATGCCTGAATTAACAAGCCCTACTAACATAACTGTAACTGCCGAAGATGATTGAACCGCTGCAGTAATACCGGCTCCGAAAATTAGAGCCTTAACGGGGTTAGAAGTCATTTTCTTCAAGATTCGTTCAAGTCTTCCTCCGGCAATTTTCTCCAACCCTGCTGACATAATTGTAATTCCGTAAAGGAAAAATGCTAAGCCTCCGCAGAGTGTGAATATCGAGAAAATATCCATAAAAACCTTCCTTTTATTTTATACGTTTGTGGTTTAAACTTGGCTTGTTTTCCTTCATTCATAATTTATCTACTATACTATTCTTTTGCCAAGTCATATATTTTTAGTGTATCATAAGAAGAATTTAAAATCTAACATCTTGATAAATGTTTCGAAATGTTTACAAAAATCAAAAAAAATCTCTCTTTTGTTACATTTCTTAACAAAATGAATAAAAAAAGGCAATTTTTAAAAAGATAAATACTTTATATATACATAAGAGATATTTATTAAAAAGTGAGGCGTAAAAATGTCAACAGAAAAAAAACATGGTCTAACTGTTATTACAAATTCAAAAATTGAGGTAACAACTCCCGAAAAGGTAGTTGAAGAAAATTATAATACAAATCCAATGTATCAAAAATTGTTAAATTTTAGATTGTTGCAAGAAAAACAGAAAAAGCGATTCTCTGTTGATGATTTGTTCAAACTATGCTAACATTGCTTGCATAGGACGGACTAATGTATCAAGTTAAATCTCGAATATATTTGGAATTTGATAAAACACAAAAAAGCGCTGTATGTAATTATATACGAGCTTTAGTAAAACAAAACTCTGACAAAACTTGTTCAGAACTTCTGGACAAGTTTCTTTGTGATGAAAAGTATTATTTGGAAATAAATTCTTCAAGATTTCCATATTTAGAAACTTGTATAGATGACGAGTGCTTTTTAAAGGATACTGAGCTTTATATAAGAGAGTGTAAAAAGTATTACTCTTACAAAGAGTCGCAAAGGCCTTTTATTGAAAAGCAAAAAGAGTTTGAAAAGAAGAAACGTAAGTTTTTGCAAGAAGTGAAGATGTCAAAAGAGAAACCCACTTCCAAGCAATTATATTATTATGATAAACTTTGTAAAAAGTATTCTATTGAAAAGAAAAATACTGAAGAGTTATCAAAATTAGATTTAAGAAATGAAATAGAAAGAATAATAAATGAAAATTCAAGTTTTACTACAGAAGATGATTAATACCGGAATTGAAGAAAATGAGGCGAAATATGAAATAAAAATGTTATTAGAACATTTTTGTAATTATACTGAGCTTGATAAATTTAAAGGGCGAGAGTTGACTGAATCAGAGTTTCAGATTTTGGAGGAAAAAGTTTCTGTTCGAGTAGAAAAACGAACTCCAATACAATATATAATGGGTAAATCTTGGTTTATGGGTGAATTTTTTAAAGTAACACCGGAAGTCTTGATACCCCGAGATGAAACCGAAATTCTTGTCAGAAAAGCAATTGAGCTTGTTAATAATAATCATTTTGAGGACGTTTTGGATATCGGTACCGGAAGCGGGTGTATAGCTTGTACGATTGCCCAAAATACAAGCTCTACGGTTTTGGGAGTTGATATATCTTCTGATGCTTTACGAATAGCCTTAGATAATGTAACGAAATTAGGGATAAATAATCGTGCAATATTCAGAAAATCCGATTTGTTCGATAAAATTCGTGAGGGAGAAGTTTTTGATCTTATCGTCTCGAATCCCCCGTATATACCGTTTGGGACGGAATTATCTCCTGAGGTTCAACAAGAACCACAGATGGCGTTATTTGCTGATGAGAATGGTTTAGCAATATATAGAAAAATAATTGAACAAGCACCTGATTATTTAAACGAAGGCGGATATTTGATGTTTGAATTGGGGATTGATGAATCAGCGCAGGTTAAAACGCTGATGGAGAAAGATTTTTGTGAAATAATTATAGAAAAGGATTTGGCGGGGATTGACCGAATTATTTATGGAAAACTTCGTTAAGTTTATAATATTGAAGCAAATTTGGAATATATTTATTAGTTCCCTCTTGCAAAAAACTTTAAATTCTATTAAGATATATATATTAATATTAAGAAATTAGAAGAAATGTAAAAATAAATTAAAGGTGGTCAAATGTCAGAGAATGAAGAATTGCTAGAAGAGATGAGTGAAGAAGAAACTCGTCAAAAGATATTAGTAGCAGATGATGAAGCTAGTATCCGTAGAATCTTGGAAACTCGTCTTAAAATGGTTGGCTATGATGTTGTTGTTGCTGAAGACGGTGAAGAAGCTGTTGAAGTATTCAACAAAACTAACCCTGACTTAGTAGTGTTAGACGTAATGATGCCAAAAATGGATGGTTATGGTGTAACCAGAGAAATAAGAAGAACTTCGGATGTTCCAATTATTATATTAACAGCGTTAGGTGATGTTTCAGAAAGAATTACCGGCTTAGAATTAGGTGCGGATGATTATGTCATAAAACCTTTCAGCCCGAAAGAATTAGAGGCAAGGGTTAAAGCGGTTTTAAGAAGAACAATTTCAAAAGATGTTATTATTCCTGGTAATAATGCTAGTACAGCTGCAGCATCTACAGGAAAAGGTGCTAAGAATATTGTAACAACAGGATGTATTAAAATTGATACAGCAAGAAGACAAGTTTACAGAAAGAATGAACGTATCAGATTAACAGGTATGGAATTCAGCTTGTTAGAGTTGTTGGTGAACAATTCAGGACAAGCATATTCAAGAAATGAAATCTTGCAACATGTATGGTCATACCCTGCAGATCACAGAATCGATACAAGGGTTGTAGACGTACATATTTCAAGACTACGTTCTAAATTGGAAGCTGATCCGACCAATCCTGAGTTGATATTAACTGCTCGTGGTATCGGTTATATGTTCCAAAGAATTAACTAGGGACTTGAATAGAGAATTAAAGAGGGCGGTTTGAAAAACAAACCGCCCTCTTGATTTCTAAAATTGATTTGATATACTTGAGAATGTCGGAAATATGGCGCCTGTCGTCAAGTGGTCAAGACCTCGGATTGTGGTTCCGATATGCATGGGTTCGAATCCCATCAGGCGCCCCATATTTACCCTTCTATATAACCTAAAACTAAAGGTTAATGACATGACGATTGAAAATTATGAAAAAGAGTTTAGTTTTCATTATGCAAAGCATTTCTTATTTATGTGCATAATCACTCCTATATTGGGCGTATTTATAATTCATTTTTTTGCATTAAATCAAGCTCTATATGCCTTTATAATAGCCATAATTATCTTTCTTGTGGCACATTTTTTAGGTTATTTGCTTGCTTATAAAAAAGTCTTATTTTCTTATAATAATTCTGTTATAAAAATTCTTTTTAAGGGTGGATATTTCAGTAAAAAAAATATAACATATGAAATTAATTTAGTTGAAGTTGAAGAATACAATGAATCTGTTGTTTTTAGAGGAACTGGACGTTTACAATTTATTATGAAAGATTCATCTATTATAGAAGTAGCTTATTCCCCAGATATAGAAACTAATGTTAATTTGCGTTCTGAAATACTTAAAGTCCTTGAAGATAACAATATTAAAAGAACATGTGTTTTTTAGCAAGATTATTGAACGTACAAATCATGATTTTTCCTTAAGTAGCGATTTGATAGTTTTTATAGTATAATCATCATGTAGCAAGTGATGTGCTAACTTAACGCAATAAGGTTCGAAGTTCAACCCATTGCTTGCCCCATTTAAAGAAGTACCTTTGGGTACTTTTTTTTATTGGGATTCGAACCTATTTGTTTCTGCGAAACAAACTGGGTTCTCCCCTCCATTGCTCCACGAATAATGCAAATTTTAATCGCAACATTACACGAAAAACGTGACATTTAGTCACCTTTTTCTGCTTCGCAACGGAGTCCTTCATCAGGCGCCCCATAAAAAAGACTTTGGCTTTTGCCAAGGTCTTTTTTATTTGAGAGATGAGGATGAGCTTATAGGTCGGGTTTTAACCCGACAAAAACTTATTGTATAATATTAGAATGAATTATAAGCGCTATTTTATACCAAATTCTATGGTCTTTATAACAATTGTTACATATAATCGAAAAGATTTTCTTTTAGATTATATTGATTTAATAAAACGTTCTTTTAAATATACAAAAACAAAAATTTCTTTTAATATTGTGGCTATTGTAATTTTAAAAAACCATATTCATTTGATTTTACAACCTGAAAACATTAATGATTATCCAAATATAATTAAATATTTTAAAACATATTTTTCTCGTAATATTAACATTGATAATTCAGATTTGACCGAAGGCAAAAAGCATAAAAAAGAAAAAGGTGTTTGGCAGAGCAGATATTGGGCTCATATTATTTTAGACGAAAACGATTTAAACAAACATATTGATTATATTCATTTTAACCCTATGAAACATTACAATATTGCACCAAAAGATTGGGGATATTCATCATTTAAAAAATATGTGAATAACAAATTTTATAATATAAATTGGTGCAATTTTAATGACAAATACAAAATTGCAGAATTAGATTTAGAATGATTAATAATGTTTTTGTCGGGTTAAAACCCGACCTATAATTAAGACAGTCAAGATAGGTGTTCTTTCTTCTCAAACCGACTGTTCTTTTACAAGTGCGGAGTGCTTTTGCAAAGAGTTGGAAACTCTGAAGCAAAACACGTAGATACGTTTAACGCGAGCGACTCAAGACAATCCCATCAGGCGCCCCATATTTAGAAAACAGCTCTTCGGGGCTGTATTTTAATGAGTAGTTAGGTTGGACGGAGAAAGTGTTTATTTTAAGCATATCAGCTTGGTGTTGGTATAATCTGATATAAAAAATTGAAAATGTTGGTCAAAATATTTTAAAAATTTCAATTTTGCGAAAATTAAGTGGAATATAAATTGACAACGATATTGAGAAAAAGTGGCAGGGTATTTTGAGAATTTTTATTCCTTACATTTTAAATATTTATATTCTGCCTTTTTACTCAATTTTATAGTATAATACTTAAAATTATAGAAGTGATTTTTAGAGGTTGTATGATTATAGTTAATTTATTTATTATTGT
>JAFQNY010000094.1 GCA_017395765.1 bacterium | reverse complement strand
ATGTAGTAATTGTAACTGCTGATGGAATAGTTTTAGGTTTAAAAACCCCGAATGGAACTGGCGATGGCTTAACTAAGGGCTTTATTGATAACACAATGACTTGTTATCAAGTTTATATTGATATAAATGGATTAAAAGGTGCAAATTTAGATGCTAGAGATATATTTTCATATTATGTAGATGTACGTGATGGTCAAGTATATCCCAGAGGTGGTCGTTTTATAGAAAGAAATCCGAATCGGAGATGGGTTAATAGTTGTAAAAATGGTGCTGTACCAACTGAAAGGTTGACTTGCACGGCTGCAATTGTTGAAAATGATTGGCATATCAGATATAATTACTAATTTAATAAAAGAGAGGATTTATATGAATATTATCAAACGAGGTTATACTCTTGCGGAAGTATTAATAACATTGGCTGTTATAGGAACGATTGCAACCGTAACATTGCCGTCTTTGCAAACAAATGTCCAAAGAGCTCAAGTTGTTCCTGCCTTGCAGAAAGCTATGAATACGTTAAGGAATGCTAATCAGCAAATAATGTTTGAAGCTGATGCTCGAACACTTTCAAGCGCTTGTCCTGAGGGTTATGCTGAATGTTTTAAAAATGTAGTGGCGGGTAGTAGTGAAGTTTTAGATTATAAGATATCTAATATAAACAATGATGATGTATCTTTGGATAATGAAATTACAGCTATGGATAATATTCTTTACTCTATTGATGATGATTTGCGAACCTATGATAATAAACTTTGTTATCAAGTATACGTGGATATAAATGGTAAAAAAGGACCGAATATGTTTGCTAAAGATGTTTTTGAGTTCTATATAGAGCTGGATTCTGGCAGATTAAGACCGTCAGGGGACAATGGAGAATGGAATAGCGGTAGTAATCGGCATTGTAGAAATGGAGAAGTTCCAACTCTCCCAAGACGTTGCACCGCAGCAATCATCGAAAACGGATGGCAGATTAAATACAAGTATTAATTATAAATTTCAACAAAAAACGGGTTTGAGGTTAATTTCAAACTCGTTTTTTTTATTGTATAAAAATAAATTAATAAAAATCCGTGTTTATGCTAAAATTATTATAAAAATGTTAGAGTGGTCGGAGGATAAAGATGAAAGAGGGATATTTTCCACAAGAGATAGAAAAGAGATGGCAATCTGTTTGGGAGCAAAACGACGTTTTTGATACTCCTGAAAATAGTGATAAACCAAAATATTATGCACTTTCAATGTTCCCGTATCCGTCAGGAAAATTACATATGGGACATGTCAGAAATTATACAATTACTGATGTTATAGCAAGATTCAAAAAAGCACAAGGCTATAATGTTCTTCATCCTATGGGTTGGGATAGTTTTGGGCTGCCTGCCGAAAATGCTGCAATGAAACATGGTGCAAATCCTGAAGTTTGGACTGATGAAAACATTGCATATATGACAAAACAGTTAAAAATGTTAGGTTTGTCATATGACTGGAAACGTGAAGTTACAACTTGTAAACCTGATTATTATAAATGGACTCAATGGTTATTTATCCAACTTTATAAAAAAGGCTTGGCTTATAAAAAAGAAGCTGCGGTTAACTGGTGTGAAACTTGCGGAACCGTTCTTGCAAACGAACAAGTTATTGACGGTAAATGTTGGAGATGTGACAGTGTTGTTGAGAAAAAATATCTTTCTCAATGGTTCTTTAAAATTACGGATTATGCTGAAAGACTTTTAAAAGATTTAGATTTGCTTGATGGTTGGGGTGATAATGTAAAAACTATGCAAGCTAATTGGATTGGAAAATCAGAAGGCGCAATCTTTAGATTCCCTGTTGTGGATGCTCCAAACGGAGAAAAAATGGAAGTTCCGGTTTATACCACAAGACCTGACACCGTTCACGGTATAACTTATCTTGTTGTAGCTCCTGAATATAAAGATATCGACAAACTTACAACTGCAGAAAATAAACAAGCTGTTGAAGAATACAGAGCAAACGCTCGTAAAATGACAGAAATTGAACGACTTTCTACTGACAGAGTTAAAACGGGTGTTCCTTTGGGAACTCACTGTTTGAATCCGTTTACGGGTGAAACATTCCCGCTTTGGACAGCTGATTATGCGCTTGTTGAATATGGTACAGGTGCGGTTATGGCAGTACCTACGCATGATACAAGAGATTTTGATTTTGCAAAAAAATATAACATGCCAATGAAGGTTGTTATTCAAAACCCTGAAAACCCTTCGGATTGCAAAGAGTCGGCTTATACTGAAGAAGGTGTTCTTGTTAATTCGAATGAATTTAACGGAATGAAAAACACTGAAGCTAAAAAAGCTATTACTCAAAAAGCTGTGGATGCAGGTTTTGGGGAGTTTAAAACGCAGTATCGTTTAAGAGATTGGTTGATTTCTCGTCAGAGATATTGGGGAGCTCCTATTCCGATGATTTATTGCGATAAATGCGGTATTGTTCCTGAAAAAGAAGAAAATTTACCGGTAATGTTACCAAAAGACGTTGATTTTTCTGTGGTAGGAAAATCTCCGATTACAACATCACCTACTTTTGCGGAAACAACTTGTCCGATTTGCGGAGCGAAAGCTAAGCGTGAGTTGGATACTATGGATACATTTGTTTGTTCAAGTTGGTATTATTTGAGATTCTCCGATGCTAAGAACTCAGAGTTACCGTTTGCAAAAACACTTGTTGATAAATGGTTGCCGGTTGATCAATATGTCGGTGGTATTGAGCACGCAATTCTTCACTTGCTTTACTCAAGATTCTTTACTAAAGCAATGAAGGATTTGGGACTATTAAGTTTTGACGAACCGTTCAAGAATCTTTTGACTCAAGGAATGGTTTTAAAAGACGGTTCGAAAATGTCAAAATCAAAAGGTAACACCGTTGACCCTGATGAAATATTTGAAAATTACGGTGCAGATACCGCAAGATTGTTTATTCTTTCAGACTCACCTCCTGCAAGGGATTTTGACTGGTCTGATGCAGGTGTTGAAGGCTGTTATAAATTCCTTAACAGAGTTTGGAGATTGGTCGCAGATAATTTTGAACACTTAACTCGTGATTATAAATTATCTTTCCCTCTAACAAGAGAAAATGATGATTTGGTTCGAACCATTCACATTGCTATTAAAGGAATTACTAACGATATTTCTAATGATTTCCAATTTAATACGGTTATTTCTAAATACAGAGAATTAACAAATTCAATCTATGATTATGTTTCTAAGAAAAAAGATTTTTCTGAAGAAGATAAAAATGTATTGAGTTATGCTGTAATTTCATTGGTGAAATTAATGTCACCGGTAACGGTTCACCTCTCTGAAGAGATTTGGAAAGAATTAGGCGGAAAATCCTCTATTCACGACGAACCTTGGTGTGAATGGGATGAAAATCTTGCTAAAGCCAGTAAAATAACTTTAGTCGTTCAAGTTAACGGAAAAGTTAAAGATAAACTTGAAGCTGATGAGGGCGTTAATGATGAAGAATTAAAACAAATAGCTCTAAGCAGTGATAAGATTAAAGAACTAACTAACGGAAAAGAAATCGTTAAAGTTATTGTAGTTCCGAAAAAGCTGGTTAACATAGTTGTTAAAGGCTAAAAATGTAATAATAAAAAGATGAATGTTAGCATTGAGTTAACATTCATCTTTTTTATTGATTAATCTATTCTCTCCAAGAAGTTCCGTAATTGATATCAACTTCCAACGGAACTTTTAAAGGTTGTTTTAGTTCCATACATTCGTTTACAAGTTTTTTTATTGTTTCAAGTTCTGATTTTGGCACTTCAAAAACCAATTCGTCGTGTACTTGCATAATCATTTTTGTTTTAAGATTATTTTCTGTAAGTTTTTTATCAACTTCTATCATTGCCATTTTGATTAAATCAGCCGCAGTACCTTGTAAAGGTTGATTGATTGCAGCTCGTTGGGCAAACTCTCTTATTTGGAAATTCGGGCTCAAAAGTTCTGAAGCTAAATATCTTTTCCTTCCAAAAATAGTTTCAACATAGCCATGCTCTGCTACAAATTCTTTTTTTGAATTCATATATTCTTTTACTTTTGGATAATGTTCAAAATATTTATCAATAAAATCTTGTGCATCCGCATTTGAAATGTTTAAATTTTTAGCAAGTCCGTATTTTGATTGTCCGTACACAATCCCAAAATTTACGGCTTTAGCTTTTCTTCGCATATCTTTTGTAACTTCTTCTGTCGGAACTCCAAAAACTTTTGCAGCAGTAGCAGTATGTATATCAATACCTGAATTAAATGCGTCTAAAAGATTTTGGTCTTCTGAAACATGGGCTAGTAACCTTAACTCAATCTGTGAATAGTCAGCAGAAAGTATTAAAGAATTATCTTTGTCTTCCGCACAAAATGCAGCCCTTATTTTGTTTCCTTCTTCTGTTCTTATCGGTATATTTTGTAAATTCGGGTTTGATGAAGATAACCTTCCTGTTACGGTTAAAGCTTGGTTGTATGTTGTATGAATTCGACCGTCCCTTTTGTCAATTAAAGTAGGTAATACATCTGTATATGTAGATTTAAGTTTTGAAAATTTTCTGTGTTGAAGAATATATTCGCAGATTTCATACTCTTCAGCGAGTTCCTCTAGCACTTCTGCGCTGGTTGAACGAGATTTTTTCTTTTTTGTTTTAAGTTCTAATTTATCAAACAAAATTTCTGCAACTTGTTTCGGAGAATTTATATTAAAAGGTTCTCCTGCTAACTGGTATATTAAATCCTCAAGTTCTGCCAACTTCTCGGTCATATAAGCGGAAAGTTCATTTAAATATTCAACATCAATTGAGACTCCTACATGCTCCATGTTTGCCAGAACTTTTGTTAATGGGATTTCAATATTATTTACTAAATAGTTTTCTTTTTCATCCAGATTTTTTGTCCAATAACTGTATAAGTTATATATAGTATAAGCTTCATCGCATTTTATATCTTCAATGTTTTGGGAGCTTGTCATTATATGATTTAAATAATCGAGAGCT
>JAFQNY010000093.1 GCA_017395765.1 bacterium | reverse complement strand
CTTATCTTCCAACTTTTTAATTAAAGCCGTTTTTAAATCACCTGTGTATAAAACATCACCTTCTTCATCAAGGATTTGCAATTCCTTAATTGCAATATCAACAAAGTTCCCGATAGCGTTAACCTTTTGTTTAATCATTTCCAGTTGATTTACAACGATATTTTCATCTTCAAAATTTGTAATATCATTAGCCATGGCAAATTCAAGAACAGCTTCTCCGTTTTCTTCTTCCATCAATTTATCCAAAACTTCTTTAAACAAAATCCCTACATATTCTAATTGAGAAGTATGTCCCATTTTATCAAATATTTCGATATAAGCTTGCTCATCGCCTTTTTGAATTTTTTCTATATAAGTATTTATAAAATTATTTAAACTGTCTTTGTCGTTTTTGACACCAAACATTGTCGCATATATTTCAGTATCCTTTTTGTCAGATATTTCAACAAATGTTGACATATTGTATAGCCAATCAACCATTGCCTCATGCCTGCTACCTAAAGTTAAACTTTTATAAACAGCATCCAATTCTTCAGTCATCAGCTCTGTAAAGACAGCTTTTAAACCTTTTAATGCGTCTATTACATCTTCTTTTACAGGATTTATATCCTCGAAAACATTCATTGCACGAGCTATAATCAAATCTGAATTAGAAGAGTTTGATTCAAGTTTATTTATCAAATTATCAATATGCTCAGCCAAAACAGATTCTTTATTAGATAAACCTTCTCTTTGAGCTAAATTATAAAAAGTACCTTTTTCTTCCAAACTTTTTATGACTTGATATCTAAAAGCCGCAGCTATTTTATACAAGCTTTGAGCTTCTGCAATCTTTGAAGGTTTCTTTGGAGTATTTAAAGAAGTTTTTACCGAATTATAATCTCTTATTAACTCAAAAATCTCATCAAGGACTTTACCTTCTAATTTCCCTACACCTGTCTTATCAAAAATAAGCTTTTGAATCTTTTCTTTTTTGATAGACTCTTCTTCGTTAGGAATATAGCTATAAACATCTCCCTGTTTAATTTTTGAAGAATTTGCTTTTTCTTGAGCCACTAATAAACTAAACAAATTCTGTAAATCGGAATCACTCATTATAGATAAGTGTTTTTTTAACGAATCCTTTAGCAAATTCCCATATTTATTTGCTAATTTTAAGTTTTCTTCACGCTCCTGTTTTGTATCAGCAACCTTTTCTTCCCTAGCCAAATGACTTGCTTTATATTTTTTTAGCAAATCCAACGTGTAACCTAATGCTTGGTAATATTCTTGAGCTTTTTCTAAATCAGGCTCATCAATTTTTGCATTCAAAAACGAGTCAGTTTTTACATCAAAATTTTCTTTGTCAAAAGGATTATAATTACTAAACGCAAAATTACTAATCCCTGACATTTGCGCAATTTGCATCCAATGCATTGTAGAAGCATCAATAATTCTATACCCGTTTTTAATAGCGGTATCAAAGTCAACTTCAACTTTACAAACAGGAACTTTTATCCCGCTACCGAGCTTTGATCTGTCATAAACCATAATTTTATCAGAAGAATCTAATTCCGAAAGAATTCCGTCAACGTAATTTGGTTTATCTTCATAAGCTAACTTTTTACGAACAATTGATATCGCTGCACACATACCATGCCTGTGTTGGTTTACTGATTTAATATTAGGGACGTCATTTCCCGGAACATTAATTGCCATATCATTAACCATTTCTGCAACAACAATAGATTTTTTATCCTTTAATTGAGGATTAATCTCATACTCATCAGACATGAAATAATTTAATCGTTCTAAAATATATTTTTTATGTTCTAAAGTTGTTTCTGAAGAAACAACTAAATAATCTAAATTCGCTTCAAAATTTTTCATCGAACCTTTAGATTCTTTTTTAATTTGTCCTAAATCAACAACAGATATCAATTGATTTCTTAAATCTAAAATTTCTTGTTCAATAGGTGTTAAATCGGCATTTTTACTGATTTCATCAATTCTTTGCATAAACCAATTTTTATTAACACCTGCAGCTAATAATGCAACAGCACTTGATGCCGCAGCCAACAACATAGTTTTCCAATTATTCTTAGGTAAATATTCCAACTTAATATTTGTGGAATAGGTTGTTTTTGCGGCAGTATCAAGCAAAAATTCTATATTTTTAGACTTTCCGACTTTACTTAATTTCTGTATAGCTGTACTTATAAACCTTGAGTTTGGTTCGTTTAATGAATACGGATTATTTTTTGCTAATTGCGAAACTGCATTTCTTGATTTACGTAAACTCTTAAAACCTATATTTTTAGAATGGTTCACCCCTGTTATATTGTTTGTTTTCATTAAAAAATCCTTGACTAATGTAATAGACCTGTGCTTTTTTAAAAGCCGTAAAAAATATTTTTTGACGTTTTGTTAACAAATTGTTACATAGAGGGCAATTTCATGGAGAAAAAATACTTTATTTATATATAAGGTTAAGTTAGGTTTGTTACGCTATGAATTATTCAATTTCATCACTTGCGAATATGGAACGAAATTTGTATGGAGGTACATCTCTATACAGTAATGCTCCCAGCTATAGTAACAACTATCAAATGCCGATGAATTATAATACAAATTATTACGGAGGTAATGTCCCAAATCAAACAATTTTCGGGCAACAAATTCCTCCTTATTATACTAACGCAATGCAAAATTACGGTTACCCGCAAATTCAAACCAATCAAATCCAAAACCAAACCCAAGCTAACGCATTGCAAAACAACTATCAATTAACTCAACCACAGAATACAAATACAACCCCGCAAACTCAAGCTAAAAGTCAACCTTCTCAAACAATTTTCGGGAATCTAACGCAAACACAAAAAGATGCCGTTGTTGACTTTTATGCAAAAAATTTAGAGCCAAGCGAATCCTTTAAAAATGCAGTGCTTTTGGGTGGTATTTCTTGCGGTTTGATGCAAAACCCACGAGTTATAGCGCACCCTATCAACTATCTGACAACAACTTTAGGAATGGGAAAAAATCCAATTGTCAAAGAAATGTTCAAAGATGTAAAAGTTGAAGGTAGTGCATTAAATAAACTTTGGAAGAAAAACAACATGATTTTAGAAGATGCTTTTTCTCAAATGCACAGAGCTGAAGCTCGTTCTAAATCAAGATTAACAAATTTATACAGAACTCGGTACACAACGACCGAAATCGAAAAATTAAAAGGTATCATGCAAACAGCGCTGAAAAAAGGTGATTTGGACGAAATTGCTAAAGCAACCGAAGCATTAAGACACGCATATTGCAGAAACGGTAAGATTTTAAAAGCATATCATTGGTGCAAAGAAAAATTAGGTTTGAAAAACAATTTAAAATCTGTTGATAAAATGCTTGCTGATACAAAAACAATATCTGAGACCGCACAGAGAATGGCATCCTATAATAAAAACATGACACCTTGGAAAGCATTCCAAAAAACCAACGGAATATTTGGGGCATTAATGGGACTTACAGAAATTGTAATGAACTGGAGTAAAGTTAAAACAGCTCAAGCAAAAGATGCTGAAAATGCAGAAAAAGGAATCTATACTGAATATGGTAAAAAACAAAAAACTCAAACTATAACCAAAGGTATAACAAACACTATCGGATGGTGTATAGGTGAATCACTAAGCGTTTTGGCTTGGTCAAAAGTAGGTGCTACTGTCGGAACAGCAATCGGACCGGGAATCGGTACTGCAATTGGAGCAATTATCGGCTTCCTTGGCGGTTCATTAGGTATGTGGCTTGCGGGCAAAGGTACTAAAGCTATTGTCGGAGAAGACGTTGCAAACAGAATAGAAGCTGAAAACAAAGCAAAAACACCAGAAGGTCAGCTTGAACTTATTCAAACAACGGCAGAAGCAATGCAAAAAGGTGAAAAAGTAAATCCGTTTGCTCAACAAGCAGTTAATCAAATACTTACAACCTATGCATAAAACTTTCTTTTCTATGTTATTATGATACTCAAGAGGTATTAACATGAGAAGTGATAATGTAAAAAAAGGAATTGCCAGAACTCCGCACAGAAGTCTTTTTATGGCAACAGGAGTCAGCAAAGAAGGCTTTAAAAGACCTTTCATAGGAATTGCAAGTTCTTTTTCAGACTTAGTTCCGGGACATATCGGAATGCGGGATTTGGAACGTCAAATTGAAAAAGGAATTCACTCCGGAGGCGGACAATCTTTTATTTTTGGAGTTCCTGCAGTTTGTGACGGAATCGCAATGGGTCACGACGGAATGCGTTATTCACTTCCTTCAAGGGATTTAATTGCAGATTGCATTGAAACCGTTGCCAATGCCCACCAACTTGACGGCTTAGTGCTTTTATCAAACTGCGATAAAATAACTCCTGCAATGCTAATTGCGGCAGTTCGGTTGAATATTCCGACAATAATTGTTACAGCCGGACCTATGTTAGACGGAGAAAGCAAATGCGAAAAACTTACAATGATTTCAGGCTCATTTGAAGCAGTTGGGAAATACAGAAGCGGACTTATTAATGAAACCCGTCTTTTAGAACTTGAAGAAGCTTCGTGTCCTTCTGCCGGTTCTTGTCAGGGACTTTACACCGCAAATACAATGGCGTGCTTGACCGAAGTCCTCGGAATGAGTCTTCCGTGGTGTGCAACCGCTGCGGCAGTTTCTTCACACAAAAGAAGGTTGGCATTTGAATCCGGAATGCAAATCGTTGAATTAGTAAGAAAAAATAAAACACCTTTGGATATAGTAACCAAAGATACCTTAAGAAACGCTATTATTGCAGACCTTGCAATGGGCGGGTCAACAAACTCCTTTTTACATATACTTGCAATAGCTAATGCTGCAAACATAGATGTAACACTGAAAGACTTTGAGGAGCTCTCTCATCAAATTCACCAAATTGTTAAACTTGAACCGTCTTCAGCTATTACGATGTCAGGTTTCTATCAAGCAGGTGGAATAAATGCAGTTTTAAAAACCTTGTTGAGAGATGTTCCTTTATTTAAAGATTTTGAAGGAGTTTCGTTACAAAAAACATCCAAAATAGTTAAAGACTCCTATATTGACGAAAACATTATTCATCCTTACTCAGAGCCATTTACTTCAAAACCCGGATTAGGAATATTATACGGAAACATTTCACCAAACGGCTCCGTAATAAAAATATCTGCCGTTGATGAAAGTTGTTATGAATTTGTCGGAAAAGCAAAAGTTTTCAATTCGGAAGAAGATGCGATGTTTGCTTTAGAACACGATAAAATTAACGAAGGAGATGTTATCGTTATTCGCTATGAAGGACCAAAAGGAGGTCCGGGAATGCGTGAAATGCTAGCACCAACATCGTTGTTAGTAGGGAAAGGGCTCGGAACAAAAGCCGCACTTATCACCGACGGAAGATTCTCCGGCGGAACAAGAGGTATATGTGTAGGACATATTTGTCCGGAAGCTGCTGACGGCGGAGTTATTGCATTAATAGAAGATGGAGATATTATTGAAATCAATATTAATAATCGTATGATGAATTTAAAGGTTTCAGAAGAAGAATTAGAAACTCGCAGAAAAAAACTTATCGCACCAAAACCTAGAATCACAAAAGGGTATTTGGCAAAATACGCAAGAACTGTTCAAGATGCTTCACATGGTGCAATTGTTTAGACTCTAGGCTACCCGACTGTCGGCCCTTCATCACGAGCTCTGCTTGCCAAAAAATCAAAAACCTCTTCAGCTTTTGCTCTGACAGATTTTGCGATGTTTTCAACGCTCACCCCATTTTCCCATAAACGAATAGCGTCTTTCTGCTTGGTAGGGGATAGTTGATCGATCCTATATTTACCTTGAAGTTTGTGTGCAAACAATCTATATATCCAAACTTTTTTTGCTACATTAGAATTTGCAATAGAAATTAATTCTTTATATCTTTCACTTTTTAAATTTCGATATGTTTTACCGAAATTTTTAAGACAGATTTCATTAACCTCTTTTTTGGCTAATCCTGTTTCAACTACGATTTGATCAATGGAACGACAATTGTCTATTAGCTTAAGCATCTGTTTTGAACTTATTTTTTGCTTAAATTGAGGTGGTAAAACCTGAAATTTTTGATAGTTAGAATTTAATATTTGCATTTTTACCTCTGATAATTAGTTTAACACATGTAAAAAAAATTTTTAACAGACTGGCAAAACATTTTTTTTAGTGCTTTATTATAAATATAAAGACGAGGAAAGTGTGTATTATGAAAATCTCAAAAATTAACAACATCGGATATTTTAACAACAATTTTAATCTAAGCATTACTGACAACAGAAAAACAACACCACAATATTACGGTAACAATACGACATTATCGAATATTTATTACACAAGCAATGTTAATTTCAAAAGTATTTACAAAGCGGAAAAAACCGTTCCCGATATTGATTTCACCGAATACAAAGAAATGTCTGACGTTACAAAAGAACGTTACAGAAAAGTTTATAAATCTTTTCAAATAAATAAAAGCATCAATAAAGATGACTTATTTGATCCAAAATTCATATCATTACCTTTACAATCAGAAGCAAAATTAGAAAAATTTTTTGAAATATCCAAAGAATATTTAAAATATAAAGATCAATCTATTATTTGCCTGGGCAGAAGTCCAAAATGGTTCTTAAACGCAGCCTTATGGATGAAAGACGGCATCGAGCATTATAAATTTGTAGCTTTCTCTAAATACTGGTACACTCCGGATAAAGAAGAAGGTGCAAGAAAAATTCAAAGAATGGCTCCTACTGAAGAAGAAGAAGCTGCTTACAAAAAATACTTAAAAAGCATAAAAGCTGATCCAAAAGGTATAATTAACGAAGCTAAAAAAACCGGAAAAAAAGTAATTATAACAGATTATGTTTGCACGGGTAAAGGGATGTGCTCATTCTTGGATTTGGTTGGCAGATATGCTGAAGAACAAGGCGTATTAGAAGAATTTGCAAATTCAATTGAAATTGTAGGAATAGGTTCATTAGATTATATGGAAGAACTTAATCCTTATGCTGAATATATTCCAACACCTTCTGTTCCGCTACCTCAAATATTATGGCCATATTATAATAAAATTCCTCAACATTTCCATGATATGGACTACAACGTATTTAGAGATATGCTATTAAACCAAAACACAAACGAATGTCGTTCTACATATTATCCTCACGATGCTTGGACACTATATAAACCGCATCAGTTTAAAACAGGTTTAATAAAAGACTTAAAGAAAGTTGATGATTTAATAAAACGCTCTAAAACAGAAAGATGTACAACATCATTCAAACCGGCAATGGCAGATTACAGGAATTTACTAAACTTTAGGATTTTAGACGGTTTAAACAAACGTGGATTGCTAAAACTTAAACACGTTCCTAAAATATAAACCGAGAGGGTACAATGTTGTGCAAAAAGAACAACTAAGAAAATGGGCTAAAGAAGAACGCAAAAAACTTGATATTGAAACATTGAGCTTGATTTTAACAGAAAAGCTCAAAGCGACTAAAGAATATCAACAAGCTGAGAATGTAATGATTTTTTATCCCTTAAAAGATGAAGTAAACTTGCTTAGTTTATTAAACGATAAGGATAAAAGTTTTTATTTACCCAAAATAAAAAATAATAATCTATTGTGTTGTTCCTATAAAAACGGGGAAGAACTTTGCGAATCCTGTTTTAAAACAAAAGAACCAAATACAGAACCGAGCGATAAAAACATTCTTGATTTAATCATTGTTCCGGCTCTTGCCGTTGATAAAGACGGATATCGATTAGGATACGGAGGAGGATTTTACGACAGGTTTTTAAAAGATATTAAAGCTGTCAAGCTTGTTTGCATCTCAAAAAAACTTATCTTAAACTCTGTTTTTCCGGAAAAACATGATATAAAAATGGATAAAATTATCTCTGATTAATTAAACATTTGCATTCCAGTTGGCAAATACTTGTGATATTTATCTACCATCGGAGACATTGCCAAATTGAATGTTACATGATCATTATCAACCGATACAAGCTCATCATGGGCAACTCCATAATCAAAATCATACGAATTTTTCATTGCATTTTGATTTTTGCTTAATTTGAAATAATTATTCGTGCCTACAGTATCACTATGATATAATCCCAAATCCGAAAAATCCGGCATGTAATCAACAAAACCGCTTAAAGTGCTTATTTTACTTGTTGTTTCATGTTCTATAAAATCATAAATAGCAGTGTTTGCATCATGATTGTAATATCTTAAAGGTGCAGAATTCCTACAATTATTCATTGTTAAATATTGGTCAATAATACAACAAGTGCCAATTGCAAAAGGCTTGTTTAAACCTCTTTGTTCAGCATCTGCCGTTTTTATTACATATTTTTTACCATCTTGAGAGGTTATTAAAAAAACATTTTTATCAGACCTACCATCAATTAATTTTTCAAACTTAAAAGTACGTCCATTGACCGTCAGGTTCGGAATAACTTGTTTTGTTTTGAAACCATAATCTTTATATCCGGATAAATAATTCATTATTTGTGAAAAATTTTCAGCTCCAATATGTTCCGGGACAAAACCTAACTCAAAATTATCATTATGATACAATTCTCGATGTTTCTGTAACAAAAAGTCTTCTTTCCAATCAGGGCGTATCTTTAATAATTCTGATATACTTT
>JAFQNY010000092.1 GCA_017395765.1 bacterium | reverse complement strand
CGTAATCACCACCGATTTCGTCATTGTCATAACTTACACCTGTGTCAGAATAAAACTCTTTCCAATGTTCACGCATACCACCGGAAGTTGTGATTTTATCGTCCACTGAATCAAGAAGTTCTTCGACCGATTCTCTTTTCTTTCCGAAAGATTTTCTGCTTGAACCTGTTTCAAAAATAGTTTTAAGATACTTAACGCTTTTTCCTGTCCCTGCTGATAAGATTTCGTAAGAAACTTCTTTGTGTCTTTTTGCAATTTCGTCAAGTTCTTTGTCATCACGCACCGGAACAGAAGCAACCTTTTCTTTTTTGACGATAGTTTTAACACGTCTTAAAAGTTCGTTTGCTTCTTTACGTTGATTATAATATTCATCACCACCGAAAATGTTATCAAACAGTTCTTGAACTTCCGGTGAAATATCTGCACCTTTGTTTTCAATATCTGTTATATGCTCATAGACAGCTTTCAACCATTCTTTGAAATTTTCAAAAACTTGTCTTAAAGCATTATTCGGTGCTTTTCCTTTGTATAAATATGCTTCAAAGGAACGTGCGAATTTTTCTTGTTGTGCAACTGTGTATTCACCACTGAATCCTAACCACTTGTTCACGGCATCAAGTTGTTGTCTTGCATTTTCATCAGCACGTGCAAGTTCATTCAAACCGTTAAGGAACAAGTGGCCTAATTCGTGCAACGCAGTCGAACTATTATGATTGGCCATAATAGTTATAACATTTTTATTTTGTCCTTCGGTGAAATAACCGTAATATTCTGCTTCTGCTTTTTCCTTCTTTTCAATATGAAGTTTGCGTAAATCATCATAAGTTCTTTGTGAAATTTTTTCTGTTTCAAGATAATCTTTCGGTATTTCTTGATTATTCATAATGTAATACGCATTGAGCATAATTTCCATTTGACGTTCTTCATTACTGAACTTTTGAGGATTTTCAGAAACTTCAAACGCATCTTCAAGAACGTGGACTTTTGCCATAATTTCCTGTTGTTCATTTTCTGAAAGTCCTTCTTTGTCAAACTGTCCGTATAGTTCAGTTAGCTTTTCCAAGACTTCCGGATAAGTATAACCGGCAATAAGTTTTTCTTCTTCGTTCGCTTCTTGATAGTATGTTTTAATAACATCGATCGCGTTGTCATCAAAGATAACATAACAACGTCCGTCTTGTTGTCCGTCATAAGTTATTCCTTTGATGCCATATTCATTTAATAAAAGACTTGCTTCTTTATCGCCTTCATACACTATTGATAATATTTTATAAATATCTTTACCTTTTAGTTCTGAATAGTTATTGAGTTTTTCCAAAAGTTTTTCCAAGTCAGATATTTTTTCTTCATACAAATTTCTTGAATAATTGGTTTGTGTTGTATAACCACCGTCTTTGATAGCTTTTTGTTCAAGTTCGTTAAGCATACTATCAAACCATTTTATTTTTTCAGAAATAATGTCAGAAGGTTTTTTTTCTTCAAAAATTTTATTTATACTTTCTTGAATAAGTTTTGGCTGTTCAGAAAAACTTTTATTTTCATCAAGAAGAACTTCATCTTCCGGAATATCAACTTCAAACAATTGACCGGCTGACATTTCCAATTTTTCCGGATTTAATTCTTTTACTAATTCAAGTTCTTTTTGTTTTTTTATTAAATACTTTGCGTTTCCGTCAAGAACTTCTTGACGTTGTTTCCCTTTGTTATCTTTGCCCCATTTGATAATATATTCAATATCTTCTTTTATTTCTTCAATAACGCGTTCTTTACCTAAACTTAAAATCCAAGACAAAGAAGTTGAATCAATATCTTTAAACTTTGTTTCTTCGATAGGCTTTCCGTCATAAGTATATTTAGAAGATTTGTTTTTATCGACTAATCCTCTACGATAATTTTCTGAAACATCTTTATTTTGTGCAAAGTATAATCCCCAACCGTGAGCCTGATTTCCTTCGCCTTCTCCAATAGCACCAAGAGAAAACTTGTCAAATATATGTGGCGTTCCGTGATAAGCAGATTGGAAATATGTTTTAACTTCTTCTTCGCTTGCTTCTGAACCAACCGGTTTATAAGTCAAAGTAACACCGTTTGAGAAGACAACAAGTTGTTGTTCTTCTTCATAATCTTGTGTAAAGCGAGGACTTTTATCTTTTCTTTCTTCGTCTGTCATATCCATACGAGCTTGCGTGTTTCTTGCTTCTGTTTCACCGGCAAGACGTTTATATAATTCTTTTTGAAGGTCTGCTTGCTCATAAGAAGTGAGT
>JAFQNY010000091.1 GCA_017395765.1 bacterium | reverse complement strand
TATCTCCTTTATTTTTAATAGTGCGTCTTTGAATGTTATGTTTTCAGCTTCAGCTAATGCTTTTGCCTCTCTGAAAATTTCTAAACTTTCTTCGTCTGCATCAGCATATTTAAGAGCCTCATCCTCTTTTTTTGTCGCTTTCTTTTTAGCAATTTCATTAAACTCAACTTGCTTGGGTAGTGCAGAGATAAAAGATTTAAAAGTGTCGATGCTGTCGGATGTGGCATCAAACTTTTTAATATTGTCGAGGTCACATAAAATAGAAAAGACAGCATCTTTGTTTACAGGGGTTAATATTCCCTGACTAATATGTTGTTCAATAAACTCATTAAAATCTTTAGTGCGAAGATTTTCTTTAATCTCTTTTAATTCTTTTGCAAGTTCATCTTTACCTGCTGCTTCGTCTTTGAATTTAGCAAGTTCAATGGTTAAATCTTTCACTTGTTCTTTTAATGACTTAATTTCTGTGTTCTTTTTCGCATCTTCTTTAAATTTTGCAACCTGTCCTTTAAGGTCAGCAATTGTTGATTTCAAATTTTCAATTTCTTCTGCATCATTGTTTTCTTCAACTTCTGCCTCAAAAATATAAACATCTGATTCGCCTTCTTTGAATTCAACTGCTTGCATTCCTTTAACTTGAGGAATAGATGCTCCCAAAAAAGAAACAGCCTTTAAATATGGCTTTTTACCTTCTAGCTCTCTGTAAATTTCAACCGAGATTTTTTTGTATTTGCCTTTGTTCACAAATTCTTTTAAATCATCAGACAAATCTTTAAACGTAGCTTTTAGCTTTCCGTTTTCTTCTTTTAACTTATCAACCCAACCATACGCCGGTCCTTTTTGTTCATGGTCTAAAGTAATCGGTGCTTCGCAAAAACTTGGGTCATAATTTTTTGCCAATTCCTGAACTTCTGCTTGTGTGAACTTACCTTGTGGGTAGTTGCCGGCTTTAAAAACCTCAAAATACTTCATTTAGATTCTCCATAACTTTTATGAGTACAAAATTTTTAATTCTGTTGGCAGTATATGATTCCTTGTTTTTAACATTCAAATGCCGTTGGAAACTTCTTTTCCCTCTCTCCACAAGGAGTTTCAATGCGTATTTGAAGATTAAAAATGTAATGAGTTATCTTTAAAGCACAAGACAGGCGAAAAGCCTCTTTTCTTTTTGCCCTAAAAATATGAAAGGTTAATAAATGGAAACTTCATTACTATTAAAACTATTTGAAAGTATCGGCTTTCCTGCTGTGATTTTTGTAATTTGGTATGTTTATCACAATGCACAAGTAAAGACTTTTGAAAAAATCATTTCAAACAACTTTGAAATTCTAAAAGAAATGCTTGAAACAAATCATTATAGTGCGACTGTCCTTTCAAGAATTGAAAGTAAAATTGATGGCAACCTTTGGTGTCCAATCTTGAAGAAGGAGATATCACAATAATGAATTTAGAACGTATCCAATTAAAAGGTCAGCTTGCTGAAGCTAAATCTGAATATAGAAATCTTGATGTTGAAGCATCCGGATTGATTATTTTAATACGTTCTTTATTGAATCCTTTTGAAGATGACAATACGAAACAAGAAACTGAAAAAGCATTAGTTTCATTAACTCGTCTTAATGAAATTATTATTGAGCTTCGCAGACTAAAGAAAAAAATTCAGGATCTGGAGGCTTACTTTGAGTAAACAAGATGTGTTAATGGCAAATGCCGAGAGATTATATGTTCTAGAACAAATGACAGCACTTGCTGTTGCTGAAAAGGTTGGCGTTAATGAACGCACAATTAGACGTTGGAAGAATGATAATCAATGGGATATTAAAAGAAAACAATATTTAAAATCCAAGTCATTATTCCATGAAGAACTATATAATCTAGCACGAAAATTAATGTCCTCTATTGAATTTGATTTAGATAATGGCGAAAAAATCGATAGAAACAGATTGTTTGCTTTTACAAAAATGCTTCCACTTATCACCAAAATCAAAGAATACGAGGATATTGTTTCTCAAAAAGAATCTAAAACAGAATCAAAAGGAATCACTCCTGATTTTGTTCAGCTGATAGAAGAAGAAATTTTAGGAATAAGACATCGTGAAGAATAATTATTTTTTGCCATATCAACAACGATGGCTTGATGATAAATCTAAAATAAAAATATGGGAAAAGTCCAGACGTATTGGTGCAACTTATGTGCAAAGCTATGAAGATGTAAGAGATTGTGTCAATAAAACTGTCCCTGCCGTTTGGTTTTCTTCTGCTGATGAATCTGCTGCTAAAGAATATATTGATTACTGCGAAAAATGGGTAAAGTTATTTCACGCAACTGCAAAAAGATTGGGTGAAGTGATAATCGATAATGAAAAAGATATTAAAGCTCTAGTTATAGAGTTTTCAAATGGAACTAAAATACACGCTCTCTCTTCCAACCCCAAGTCATTCCGTTCAAAAGGCGGCAAGGTTGTACTTGACGAATTCGCATTTCATAACAACCCTGAAGAATTATGGAAAGCTGCTCGACCTTGTATAACTTGGGGATTTCCTTTGCGTATCCTTTCTACTCATAATGGTCAGAATTGTTTATATTACAAATTCATAGACCAAGTTCAAAAAGGCAAGTTGATTTGGAGTCACCATAAAACTCCGATTCAGCTTGCTGTGTCCGAGGGGTTAGTCGATAAGATTTACCAAAGAAAAACAACCCTGCAAGAACAAGAAGAGTGGATGGCAAATGAAAAAGACAACTGTTTTGATGAATATACTTGGCTACAAGAATATTGTTGTATAGCAGTTGATGAGGCATCTGCTTTCTTACCTTACGATTTAATTGCTACTTGTGAGCTTGATGATATTCTTCGACCACTTGAAGATTTGAAACACGACTTTTATGTCGGAGTTGATATTGGAAGAAGAAAAGACTTAACTGTTATTTGGGTTTTAGAAAAAATTGAAAACATCAAATACACAAGACTTGTTATAGAACTAGCAAAAATGCCATTTCATAAACAAGAGGAAATCTTGCACGAGATTTTAGCTCATAAATTATTCCGTCGTGACTGCCAAGATGACACAGGAATTGGAATGCAAATGGCAGAAAATGCCCAACTCAAATTTGGGAAATTCAGAGTTGAAGGTGTAACTTTCACGAATAAAGTCAAAGAGGATTTGGCTTATAGATTAAGAACCGAATTTGAAAACAAGACTGTGTTTATTCCTAGCCGGCATGAAATAAGAGAAGACTTGCACTCGGTTCGCAAAATTACAACTGCAAGCAATAACATTCGCTTTGATGCCGACCGCTCCGACAACGGACACGCTGATAGATTTTGGGCATTAGCATTGGCTTTACACGCAGCTGACAATGGTTCAGGGGATATTCATATATCAACTAGAAAAAGAAGGGAGTCATTTGGTATGGTCTCAAACTTCTAAAATCAATTTTAAGCCACTTTAAATTCAAAAAATGAAGTTAGATACTTAAACGGCATTTTAAATAAAAATTAAACGCTGTTAAACGATTTTTAAACGCTATTTATTTTAAGTTTAAATGAGGATTTTATGAAAAAACATCTTTCCGAAGAAATTGCAACACGAAAACGAAGTTTAAATTATTATTCATTAGCAATGTCATACCTACCTGATCCCGATATTGTGCTTAAAAAACAAGGCAAAGATATGAAGGTTTATAAGGAATTACTCTGTGATTCTCACGTTTTTGCCTGTGTTCAATCACGAAAAGCTGGTGTGTTATCGCTTGAATGGGAAATAAATCGAGGTCTTGATAAGGATGAAACTGCTGAAAAAGTCATTGAAACAATTAAAAAACTTGATATTTACAAGTTAATCAATGATATTTTAAATGCGACTTTATTCGGTTTTCAGCCAATAGAAATCATTTGGGGACGAGTTGATAACCTTGTTCTACCTATCGAATTAAAAGCAAAGCCATCAGAATGGTTTTGTTTTGATGATGAAAATCAACTTAAATTTAGAACAAAAGAGCATTATTTTGGCGAAGAATTACCTCCTAAAAAGTTTTTATATCCTCAATCAAATCCAAGCTACGAGAACCCATATGGCGAGAGAACTCTTTCTCGTGTGTTCTGGCCGGTTACTTTTAAAAAAGGTGGACTTAAATTTTGGGTAATATTTACTGAAAAATACGGAATTCCACACCTTATCGGCAAACATCCAAGAGGTGCAAGTGAAGAAGAAACCGACAGACTTGCAGGATTATTAGAACAAATGGTTCAAGATGCTATCGCAGTTATTCCTGACGATTCTTCTGTTGAAATTCAAGAGGCTAATAAATCCTCATCGGCTGAAATCTTTGAAAAGCTAATGGATAAGATGAATGCAGAAATTTCAAAGGCTATTTTAGGTCAAACTTTAACAACAGAAGTCGGTTCAACAGGAAGTTACGCAGCATCAAACACTCACTTTGCTGTTCGCCAAGATATCATTGATGCTGATAAAAAAATGGTTGAAAAGACTATAAATCAACTTATCCAATGGATTTATGAAATAAACTTTTCAAACAAAGATGTTCCTGTGTTTGAAATGTTTGAAGTTGAAGATATTGATTTAGGTTTGGCTCAAAGAGATAAAATACTATCTGAAACAGGAGTTAAATTTACTAAAGATTACTTCATCAAAAACTATGGATTAGAAGAAGAGGACTTCGATATTAGAGAGGATATTATCCCTGCAACACCTCAATTCTCACAATTCAAAGAAGAACCGGAACCGGAAGGTCAAATTCAAGTTGATGATTTATTTAAGTTTTTATCAGAAACAGAACTTGATAAACAATCTCAAGCGATGCTTTCGCCATTGTTAGCATTGTTTGAATCCTGCGATAACTTTGAAGATGCACGAGAATTGCTAACGGATAGCAACCTGCAAACAAAACAACTTCAGCAATCAATTCAAAAGGCTATGTTCCTTTGTGAATTACAAGGCAGAAAGGATGGTTTAGATGACTAAACTTAAATTCTTTGATGCTTTTTCAGGAATAGGTGGCTTTAAAATCGCACTTGAAAGTGTAGGTTTTGAGTGCATGGGATTCTGTGATAATGACCCATACGCTAATCAGTTATATTTAGCATTTTTATGTAACGACAACGAGGTATTTTACAATGACATCAGAAAAATTGACACATCAACAATGCCAGACTTTGATATCTTCTGTGGTGGATTTCCTTGCCAATCTTTCTCTATTGCAGGAAAAAGACGAGGATTTGAAGACACCAGAGGCACACTCTTTTTTGAAGTCGCAAGGATTTTGCACGACAAAAAACCCAAATATTTTATACTCGAAAATGTTAAAGGGCTACTTAACCACGACGGTGGAAGAACTTTTGCAACTATCCTTGAAGTTCTCACCGACCTTGGGTATCAAGTGCAATGGCAGGTTCTTAATTCTAAGTTCTTCGGCGTTCCTCAAAACAGGGAAAGGGTGTACATTGTTGGATGTCTTGGAACAGAATGTACCGGAAAAATATTTCCTATCGCAGGCTGCGATTCAGAGGATATTAGCGAAATCAGAAAACATCCAATAAATCCACCAAATGCACATCAAGGTGGCAGAATTTACTCCCCTGACGGAATTGGCTCTTGTTTAGTTGCTAATGGTGGAAGTGGTAAAACAGGTCTTTATTGCATCAATAAGCCACGTTTCAACAAATACAAACAATCTGATATTGTTGAAACCCTCAAAGTCGGTGGCGATACTCCGTTAATGAAAATAAAAAACGGAACTAAAAAAGGCTACGATGAGGCAGGTCCCGGAGACGGAATAAACTTGGCATTCCCAAATTCTAAAACTCGTAGAGGTAGAGTTGGCAAAGGTTGTTCGCAAACATTAGACACTAATTGCAATATGGGAACAATTGACGATTATCGCATCAGAAGATTAACCCCACTTGAGTGTTTTAGGCTTCAAGGCTTTCCTGATGGAATGGTTCAACAAGCACGAGAACTTGGTATTTCAGATGCACAACTTTATAAAATGGCGGGCAATGCTGTAACAGTTAATGTCGCACGTGCTGTCGCTGAAAAATTAGCAGAGGTGGTTAATGGTCAAACTTAACGCACTA
>JAFQNY010000090.1 GCA_017395765.1 bacterium | reverse complement strand
CTATCACAATATGTATTCTGATATTCATTTCACTTTTTAAAACTAATCGAAATCCTTTTCTTGCATTTTTAAAAGTATTCCTTAGCCCCTGGGATTTAAATCTTGTCATACTCGATACACTCCAACGCTTTTCTTTGATTTTCTATAACAAAATTGTATTCTTCTTCATCCTGATGGTCAAATCCTAATAAATGCATCAAGCCGTGACTTATCAGAAAAAATAACTCTTGTTCTTTATTTTTTGAAAAACTTATATCCCTGTTCACACCCTCAATAACTTTGTCTAAAGCTATTACAATTTCGCCGAGGTTAATATCTCCGTCAAAAATAAAACGAGTTTCATCATCCGCAAAAATCGCAAAAGTGATAATATCAGCGGGCTTATCTTTATCTCTGTATTCTCTGTTTAACTCATGAGTTTTTTCAGAATCACAAAAAACAATATCCAACGTCAAAGATTCATATTTTTGATTATTCAAACAAGACTCCGACGCAAGATGTTGAACAAAATATTCCAACATCTTCTTCGTCTTTTCTATAACATCTTTTTCATCAAGTTCCCAACCGGAAAAAATATTTTCAGTGAAAATATTAAATATTGTCATGTTTTTTATTTTCCAATTCTTTAATCTTTGACTCTAAATCAGCATCAAGAACAACAGGTTTAAGCTCATCAACACCGCCATCGGTTTCAGGTTTGCTTTTATCTAATTCTTGAACCAAATCGTTATGATATTTAATTCTCTTATGATGCATACCTCTTAACATTCTGGAGAATGTTTCAGCTATTGTTTTTAAATCCTTTAACGTCAACGGAGATTCTTCCAGTTGACCGTCATTAAGTCTTTCTTTTATAATTCCGTTAATAATTGCATCAACTTCTTCATTACTAGGATTTTTAGCAGCTCTTACCGCAGATTCAACAGCATCGGCAATCATCAAAATCGCAGTTTCCTTCATATTCGGTTTCGGTCCCGGATAACGGAATTGCTCTTCATTAACATTTTCTTCACCTTCTTCTTTTACTGCTTGATTATAAAAATATGAAACCAAGCTGGTGCCGTGGTGTTGCAAAATAAAATTATGTATGATTTGAGGCAACTTGTATTCTTTATCTTTTGCTAACTCAACACCATCTTTCGGGTGAGCTGTAATTATCATTTTACTAACTTTTGAATTACAGTTATTATGAGGATTTTCTATCCCATAAAAAGACTGATTCTCAACAAAAAACATCGGACGCATTAATTTTCCGATATCATGATACATCGCACCTACTCTTGCAAGTATAGGATTAGCGCCAACCGCTTCTGACGCAGCCTCTACCAACTGAGAAACAATTAAACTATGGTTATATGTTCCCGGGGCTTCTTGTAACAATTTCTTCATTAGCGGATGATCAATCAATTCTGCCAAGCCGTACGGAGTCATTATTTTAAAAGTATATTCTATAATAGGCAACATACCTAAGATTAAAATACCGCCGATTACAAAACAATTCGCAACGATTAACCCTAAATCCCATAAAATTTTAGTATTATCGATATTCATCATAAACTTTTCTAAAAAGTATATTCCGCCAACAATCAATAATCCTGCCAAAGAAATTTTTATACTTGTTAACAATAAATCTGATCGTTTTGAAAATTTCAATTTAGAAACAACCGTAACAATTGCCGTATTCAACAACATAAACGATACAATAACTTCTATACTAAAATGCATTCCTATAGCAATCAACGCTAAAATAATTGTTGATGCAAAAAAAGCATTTCTTGGATTAGTAAATATTGCAATCAAAATTGTATAAGCCGGAATCGGAATAATATAAGGTGAAAAACCCGTTGGTAACACTGCAGCTATCAATGATAATAATAATGTAAAACTTGCCATTAAAAACAAATGTCGTGCATTATAATATTGCTTTTCATAATTCTTTTCGTATTGTAAAAATATTAATGTAAAAATAGAAACCAAAACAAAAATACCTAATATTCCGGCAAAATTGACTTCTAAAACATTATACCCCGCAGCTCTTAAGGCATCACGTTGCAATCTATATACAGGATCTTCTTTCGATACAATAATTTGGCCTTTTTTATACACCACTTCATAAGGTTTTACAGAATCTTGCGCATTTTGCTTGGCAATTTCCGTTGCGACTTCGTCGATAACCAAGTTTGGTACAATTATTTGATTTAAAATTTCAATAATTAAAGAGCTTTTATATCGAGTT
>JAFQNY010000089.1 GCA_017395765.1 bacterium | reverse complement strand
TCTAACTTTCCTCCCTGGATGGGGAGGACTAAGGTTGGGTGATATAGATTTTAGTGAGTAGCAAATGTTACCTTTCGACCGTTTTGAAATTTATTTTTCAGCTTACTTCCAACCGCTATGATTTAGTTTTGTTGGGCAAGTATGCCCAACTTACAAAATTTTACTTCCGACCAAAACGGACAATAAAATACAGTAGAACTCCGTATATTGCGAACAACATGAGCAAGATACTCGAGTGAGAGGCTGGCTTCTGTGACAAAAAATAAAGAGCCAGACTTTCATCTGACTCTTTATGGAGCGGAAGCCAAGTAGGTACTTTATCCTTATTGCTCATTCTTCGCAAAGGGCTTGTAAAATAACAGTCGGTTTGATAAGAAAGAACAAAGAGTTTGACAATTTTTATTTTAATTAGCAAAATATATTTTTACGGATTTTAATATTAAATATGAAGGTTAGCCGATTTCAGAATAATATCGATATTCATAATAAGAACACATTAGAGCCAAATTTTAAAGGAAATCCTGTTATAGGTTTGGCAACATATCTTGATGAGAGAGTTATGTTAGGAAAAGCTGTATTGGATATTGCCGCATTTGAAGCCCCACAAATTATAATGGCAAACAATAATGATGAACGCAGAGAAAGATTTAATAAATCATTATTCGGATTTTCTTTGGGTTATTTGTCTCCGCTTGTTACCCTGCCTTTGACAAACAGGCTTGCAATGAAACATATAGCGAAACTAACGAAAAACTTTGTTGCAAAAGATTCTAACCTCATTCAACTTTCAAATAAATATTTAGTAAATAAAGAAGAAACGAAAAAAGGTGTTGAATTATTATCTCAAAAACTTAAAATGGATTATAAACCTTTATTAGACAAAGTTGGCGGCGATTATGAGGTATTAAGAAAGAAACTTATAAATGCTAAAAATTCCGTATTGGCATTTGATTTATTATTTACATCTGCATCTATCGGATGCGTGGGATTTTTTAATAATTGGCAAACCAAACGCAAAACAAAACAAGACGGATTTTCTGCTGAATTTTCAATGGCTGATAAAGATACTGTTGAAAAACGAGCAGAGAGTTTTAAGAAAAAAGAACCATTAAGGAAAGCAATGTGGCTCGGTATTTTAGCAGGATTAACTGCAAGTCCTTTGTTACTCAAAAAAGGTTTAACCTCACAACAATCAACAAAATTCAATAATTACATCAAAAAAATTGCTCATAGATTTGATTATACTGACGGAATTTTTATGAGTCGTTTAATCCTATTTTTAGGTACTTTGGGGGTACAGTCCGGCATAATTCTTGCATCAAGAAATAATACTGAATTGAAAGATACAACAACAAGAAGCACAGTTTCAACAATAGCATTTTTCGGTGGAGATATTCTTATTGGTAGTGTTTTAGGTCGGCTTTCAGATAAATATTTAAAAACTGATTTGATGAAAAAGGATATTGAAAAATCGTTCATAAACAAACTAATACCACCAATGAAACGATTAAGAAATTTAAGTCCGAGAGATAAGAAAATCGGTGCGGCATTGTATTGGATAAATCTTGCAATGTTAAGTGCTTGTACAGGTTTTGGAGTTCCATACCTTATAAACAAAATGATTAAACACGATGTGAATAAAGATGTTCAGGATCAAAAAATAAATAATACTGTAAATTTTCAAACAACTGCAACAAAACCGGTACGAATGGAAGATTTTATTAAAACAAATAAGCTTGTAGATTAGGTGAATCCAACAATAACTTTAGAGTGCAAATAATGGAACAAAAAGTGCAAATGAGCGGACATTTTTGTTACCAAAATCGGACATTTCGGACTTTTTAAGTCAACCCGATTCCGACCTCATAAAATCGCTAAGATTTACTAGAATTAGCAATCTTACCGATTGAATTTATTTACCCCTTCTGACCAAATGTCCTGTTAAAAGATAGGGCTAAAGCAACGAGACTATTACTTCGTAAAAAGTCTCTTCTTATTTACTAATAAAAAGGACCTATCTCACGATAGATCCTTTTTATTAGCGGAAGACGAGACTCGAACTCGCAACAACCTGCTTGGAAGGCAGGGACTCTAGCCATTGAGTTACTTCCGCATGGCTAACCCATAGCCTTATAATATACTAAACATCTTTTTTTTGCAAGATATTTTTACAAATTAACTATATAATATAATTTGCAGATTTGTTAGCGTCTTTGAATACATTAACAACATTACTATCATGATCTGCTGCATTATTGTATGCTTTATAAACATCTAGCATCTTAATTTTTTCGGGCAATTCAAATCGCAACGTATTTGTTTTGGTTTTTATAACCACACCATTCTCACCCATTGTTGTTGTGTATGGAGCAATTGTTTCAACATGTTTTGTGTTAACAGCACCTTTATCTCCAAATACCATCAAGCCCTTAAAATTTGTATTAGATTGAATTCTATTAATCTGCATTTTATATTCCTTTCTACTAGTTTATTAAAATTATTCTCGTAAATATTTGAAAAAATTAGAGGCATCTTCCCCAAATAAAACATCATTTTTTGTTGTTCCTTGAGTCGCAATATCATCCAAAGTCTTTAAAATACTATCACACTCTTTTTTAGCATCACCAACACCATTTGCATCTATAACTTGACTTTCTACTTCTGAATGCATTCTAACATCAAAAGTGACAGCAACAATCTTATTCGATCTTGAAACTAACGAAACCGAAGAAACTGTATCTTTTTTATTATAAAAATCAAGTATTGGA
>JAFQNY010000088.1 GCA_017395765.1 bacterium | reverse complement strand
ATGAATTGGATTCTTTTTTAGAATCGGATTACTATACTGCAACAAGTTGGGAAGATATGAAGAAATCTTTAATTTTTCCTGAAAAATTATTTACTGCAGGACAAAATTCAAATGCCGGTGGGAATTATTCTCCGGAGATTTATTTGACAATAGATTCTTCTTATTTCTTTAATGAAGACAGTCTTGTTTATTCAAAAATTAATCACAAATTTATACAAGCGATGCCTACATTATTAACAGGCTTAGGACCGTTCTTTACCTTCTTAAAAATGGCAATTGCTTTTACTGCATTAGATTTGTCGGGCGAAGCTGCGGTTTCTTCTTTGAATGGTTTGATTTCGGGGATTCAAATAGCTGCATTATGTTCTGTTTTTGCGGTTGGATATTCATTGTTATTTATGTTTATAGAGAAAATTTTATATAACCAAAAATGTAAAAAATATTATTTGTTGATACAAAAAGAGTTTATCAGACTCTTTGATGTTTGTACAAGCGAGCAGTTCTTATTGGATTTGGTGAAAGAATCTAAAGTTCAAAACTTTAGTAATGAAAAACTTCTTAAGAGCTTACCTGCAGATTTAGCAAAAGAATTGTCTAAATCTTTGGGAGAAATGACAACTCCTTATTTGGAAAATATTTTATATAGTTTGAACAAATTAAATGAGTCTTTTGATAAAAAATCCGGTGGCGGAGATGTTGTGGATAAATTATTCTAAAGGTGTTAATTTATGAGATTACGACCAAAAACTGGTGATAACAATGAAGGAAATATTTTTTGGATAACAATGACCGACTTAATGACAGGTTTGGTGTTGGTTTTTATTGTTATGTTTTTCTATTCTTATTTAACAAACAATATGCACACGCTTGAGCAAAAAGTTGCTAAGGAAGCGGCAAACAAAGCTTTGCAAGAGAGCTTGGCAAGTCAAAATATTGAAGCAACCGTAGATCCGGTTTCGGGTGTTGTTAAAATTTCTGATTTAGAGCTTTTTGAATTAAGCAGTTATAATTTGTCTGACAAGGGAAAAGCTTATTTAGATAAATTTGCACCGGCATATTTTAATTCAATTTTTACAAATGAAACTTTAAACAAAAATGTTGATAAGATAATTATTCAAGGTCATACCGATTCTCAAACTTATGCGGGAGAATTTTCAGAAGACGAGCAATATATGAAAAACATGCAATTATCTTTAAATCGAGCTTATGAAGTAGCGAATTATATGACAAATACTCCTTATGACAAAGTTAACGGGGATCGATTAAGAAAAATGATTTTGGTTGAAGGAGCGAGTTTTTCTAATCCTGTGATGACTGATGGCAAAGAAGATTTTGCGAAAAGTCGTCGTGTTGAATTAAAGTTGATTATGAAAAATGTTGAGAAGAAATAATTTTCTATTCAAGTTTTAACCAAACAACTCCATAAGGAGCGATTCTAAGACGCATTGTTCTGTTTGTCAATGAAATATTAACCCTGACGTCATCGCCGTTTATTAAGTTTTTAAAGCTGGATATTTTGTTATCCTCTGCACCCAGAACAACATTCATTGGGACAGTGATTTCTGCGATAAGTTTTTCATTAGACAAGTTATTTATAACAAGAATTTTTTCATCATCTAAGCTTCTTATATAAGCAAAATTGCTTGGCGATTTTGTTTTAAGTAAGGTAAAATCACCTCTTGACATAGATGGAAGATTTTTTCTTACAGAGATTATGTTTTTTACTTTTTTATAGACTTTACTGTTGAATTCGTAATAATTTTTGGAAGAACCATAGAATAACTTTGCGGGAACCGCCCCTCTATTAATGTCTCTGCTGTCAAAATAGCTGGTCAGTTTGAATTTTGCTAAGCGACTTCTTTCGAATCGTTCTTTGGCTGATTGTTTTGCGTTTTCAAAATTGTTTCTGACGCCGATTTCATCACCATAGTATATTATAGGAATTCCCGGAAGTGACATTAGAATAGAAAAAGCCATTTCTATTCGATCGGGATTGTTGTCTAAAAAGTTTGCCATTCTTCCGCTGACACCCAGCCCTTTACGAAACTCTGCACCTTTGTTTATCAGAGCCTTGTATACTATTTCTCGAGTTTCTTGATCAACCATTTCAAGTGATAATTCATCGTGGACTCTCAAAAATATCCCCCAAACGGCAGAAGAAGGAATCTGTGGTGTGTTTTTATAAGCATTTATAAAGTGTTCTTTATTCCCTGTTACCAAGGAAGCCCAAATTGCAGGCATGTAAGGGAAATGATATGCTATTTGAAATTCATCAGTACGTTTGATTGTTTTTTCTTCATTGTTTATTAAATTCTTTATTTTACGTTCTTTGCCAAAATACGGCAAGATATCTTCCGGATATTGACAGGCTTCCGCTTGTAGTACAGTTCTTGGAGCGGTGAGTTGAACATAATTACTTAATAATTTTATTATTGAATGAGTTCTTGGTAAATTTTCTGCGGAAGTTCCCATTTCTTTGGACAAGTAAGGAATCGCATCTAATCTAAAAATATCAATACCTAAGTTTGTCCAATAATTGATTGTGTCTAAGCAGTAATATAAAACTTCCGGATTTTGCCAGTTGATATCAAGTTGAAACGGATAAAAAGTATGATAAAAGTAGTAGTTAGCTCCTTTTATGTTTACTTCTCTCCAGTGATTTTCTGTTATTTCAGGAAAAATTAATCTTCTTTTAGAGGTTTTACCGTCAGCTTCTTGGTATTCAACTATTGTGCCGGCTTGCGGATCAACATATTTTGTATATTTAGGCATTGAATTTCTGACGATGAAGTAGTTTAACTTTGTGAGATCGCCTTTTAATAATTCTTGAAACCATTCGTGTTGGTCGGAAAAATGGTTTAAAACTAAATCTGATTTAATTTTAAATCCGTTTTCCTTAGCTTCTTTAATGAATTTTTTGAATTGGGGAGTTCCGCCTAAATCTTTTCGAATATTTTGTGGGTTCTTAACATCAAATCCGGCATCTGACATTGGAGAATCCGCAAAAGGTAACAGATATAAAGTTGTAACTCCAAGGTCGGATAAATAATCAAACATTTCTGCCGTGTCTTTGAATTGGTTTGGTTTTTCAGGTTTAATTACACCGAACTGATCAACATAAAACATGTATATAATTTCATCTTTATACCAGTCATGGGGTCTTTGGAGGTCGTCTTTTTTCAGTTCTTCAGGGCGGTTTTTTATAGCCTCTTGAGCTATATGTAAAACCTTTTGATAAATTTCCGGAGTTTTCTCTTTTCCGTAGATTTGTGTTATTGCATCATAAATTTCTGATTCAAAAGCGCAAGAATATAAAACCTTTTCTTCTCTTGTTTCCGTTGGGGACAATGCTGTATTGTCAACAGCATAGGCTATTGTATTTAAGCACATAAACGATAATAAAACGGCTGATAAGATTTTCTTATTCATAATACTTATTATTTTACATAAAAAATTTTTCTGGGCAAACAAAAAGCGCGTCAAGAAACGCGCATTTAAGGTTATTGTATATTTTTGAGTCTATGCTTCAATAAAAAGTCTTGTTCCGACTATATTAGGTTGGTTATTGTAATAACCTGCAAAATATCCGCCCACAACGGGTCTGTTTTGACCGTATGTTGCAAAAGGATTGTCTTTGTTGGAGTTAACAAACGGATTGTTAGACGCAAATGGGTTTGAGGATGAGCTCCTTGTGTTAGTGCGTTTAATTTCTCCTGCTTGAAATGATGGGGTAGGAGTTAAGACTCTTGATAATAAATTTACAAAATTTGACATGCTAGTTAAACCTTTCTGAGGTTTGTTTAATGATATTCTTACTAAAGTCAAATATTTTATCGTCAAAAAAACTATAAACTTTACCTTAAATTAAAAAATATCATCTTTATGATGTAGAACTTAAAATGAAATTGTAAATAAATTTGTTTACAAAGTGGACCATAACAAATATTTAAGCTATAATATCGTAAGGATTATTACAAATACAATAGGCGAAATATTTTCGTATCTGATAAGGGGATTATAAAATGACAGAATTGACAACAAAAAGCAATATTTCTGCTTGTGACTTTGTTGCCGGAAAATGGCAATCTGAGATAAATGTAAGAGATTTTATACAAAAAAATTATACACCATATTACGGAGATTCAAGCTTTTTAGCCGAACCTACCGAAGCAACATTAAAATTGTGGGATGAATGTTGTGAACTATTCAAGAAAGAACGTGAAAACGGCGGAGTTCTTGATTTGGATACAAAGGTGGTTTCCTCAATTACTTCTCATGGAGCAGGTTATATCGATAAGGATTTGGAAACGATTGTCGGTTTGCAAACCGATGCTCCGTTAAAGCGTTCTCTACAACCGTTTGGCGGTATAAGAATGGCGGAAACATCTTGTTCTTCGTATGGTTATGAAGTAGATTCAAGCGTTTCTGAAATATTTACAAAATACAGAAAAACCCATAACCAAGGCGTTTTTGATGTTTATACTCCGGAAATGAAAGCGGCAAGACATTCTGCAATTATTACAGGATTGCCTGATGCTTATGGAAGAGGTCGTATTATTGGTGACTACAGACGTGTAGCACTTTATGGTATAGACAGGCTAATTGAAGATAAAAAGGCTCAGTTTAAATCTTTAGAAGGTGAAATGACTCCTGACAGAATTCAATTGCGAGAAGAAATTACAGAGCAAATCAGGGCTTTGAAAGAAATGGTTGAGCTTGGTAAAACCTATGGTTTTGATATTTCAAAACCCGCAAGTAATGCCAAAGAAGCTATTCAGTGGTTATATTTTGGATATTTGTCAGCCGTGAAAGAACAAAATGGTGCGGCAATGAGTATCGGGAGAACTTCTACGTTCTTAGATATTTATATTCAAAGAGATTTAAACAGAGGTTTGATTACTGAAGCTCAAGCGCAAGAGATGATTGACCATTTTATTATGAAATTAAGATTGGTAAGGTTTGCAAGAACTCCTGAATATAATGCGTTGTTCTCCGGTGATCCGACATGGGTTACTGAATCAATAGGCGGTATGGGAATAGACGGAAGACCTTTGGTTACAAAGAACTCGTTTAGATATTTGCATACTTTGGAAAATTTAGGAACAGCTCCTGAACCGAATTTGACGGTTCTTTGGTCAAAGAGATTGCCGCAAGGATTCAAAGAATATTCTGCACGTATTTCAATCAAGACATCTTCCGTTCAATATGAAAACGATGATTTGATGAGAGTTACCCACGGAGATGACTATGCAATTGCTTGTTGTGTTTCTTCTATGGTTGTAGGTAAAGAAATGCAATTCTTCGGAGCAAGAGCTAATTTAGCAAAATGTCTTCTTTATGCAATCAATGGCGGTGTTGACGAAAGATTAAAAGAGCAAATCGGTCCTAAATATGCACCGATTACTTCTGAATTCCTTAATTATGACGAAGTAATGGATAGATTTGAAAGCATGATGGAATGGCTTGCTGAATTGTATGTAAACACTCTTAACGTAATTCATTATATGCATGATAAATATTGCTATGAACGTTCTCAAATGGCACTTCATGACAGAGATGTAAAAAGATACTTTGCAACAGGGATTGCGGGTTTGTCTGTAGTAGCGGATTCTCTTTCTGCAATAAAATATGCAAAAGTAAAAGCAATAAGAGATGAAGACGGTATTGTAGTCGATTATGAAACAACAGGCGAGTTTCCTAAATATGGTAATAACGACGATAGAGTTGATTCTATTGCGGTTGAACTGGTTTCTAAATTCATGAATATGATTAGAAAACACTACACTTACAGAAATTCTATTCCGACAATGTCAATTCTTACAATCACTTCAAATGTTGTGTACGGTAAGAAAACCGGAAATACACCTGACGGTAGAAAAATGGGTGTTCCTTTGGCTCCGGGTGCTAATCCGATGCACGGTAGAGATACAAACGGAGCTGTGGCTTCACTGGCTTCTGTTGCTAAGCTTCCTTTTGAAGATTGTCAGGATGGTATTTCAAATACCTTCTCAATTATTCCGAATGCATTAGGTAAAGACGAGGTCTTTTTAGGTGATTTGGATATTGAGTTAGATTGCGGATGTTGTGAAGGTACAGTATGTGAAAACACATCAAGCTATATGACACCGTTAATAAGAAAATCTGAAAAGAAAACAGTGATCAAGGAGACAGTGAACAAGTGATTAAGAGTCTGTTGGCCTTACAAAGCTAACTGGTGAAAAATGTATGGTGTGTTGTAACGCACCATAGTAAGGAGAACAAAAAATGACAACACAACAAGAAGAAAATTTAATAAATTTATTAGATGGTTATGTCGAAAAAGGCGGTCATCATTTAAATGTAAACGTATTTAATCGTGAAACATTACTTGATGCACAACAACATCCTGAAAAATATCCTCAATTAACAGTTCGGGTTTCAGGATATGCTGTTAATTTTATTAAATTAACGAAAGAGCAACAAGACGACGTTATTTCAAGAACTTTTCACGGAAAGATATAATGATAAAACCTATAAATAATATAGATAATAAAATAGCGTTTGGCGGATATATTAAAAACTCTAAAAACTTAGATGTTGCATTAGCAAAATTTTCTAAAAAAGAATTACAAGAATTCAATTCATTAAGAGATGCCGCATCCAGAGTCAATGACGGAAAACTTTTTAGAGTGTTTAACAGTTGTGCTACCAGACATGAAGAAGTTTCTTCGAAAGTTTTCTATACTCATGGGGTAGGACTTATAGATGAAGATAATAAGATATTTTCCGAAGAAGTCTATGAAGAAACTGTGTCTAATGGACGTCAGGTATTTGTAATAAAAGAGATTAAAGAATCTTTTGCAAAATCAATATTAGAACCGTTAAGAAAAATCTACGGAAATAAAGCTTAAAGTGGCTTATAGTTAGCATAAATAACGCTTGACCAGCCTTCAAAATAGCTTATTTGTGTCAATGATCCTGTTTTGATAAGGATTTTATGTTGGTTTTCTGGTGTTAAATCAAGAGTTTTAGCCAATGCTGATTGAATTACTTCCGGAGTTGTAACAACAATAATTCGGTTACCTTTATTTTCTTTAACTAATTTATCGATTATTTTTGAAACCCGTTTGTTGAAATCTTTTAAAGATTCTCCGTTTTCTGGAGTTTGGGTTAGAATGGTTGAACCGTGTTCTTTAAATAAGTCTGCGTATAAACAACCCTGCCATACTCCGTGATTTCTTTGAGTTAAATCAATATCAATAGGTTTTTGTTTAAACATTTTTGCGACAATAGCTGCCGTTTCAGCGCAACAAGCGTTAGGGCTTGTGTAAATATTATCATATGCAACTCCACGATTTTTTAAAACTTCGCAGACTCTTTCAATTTCTTCTTCTCCAAGTTCGTTAATTTTTGGGTATTTTAAGGTGTCATTAACTATCCCGTCCATTGAATAAACGGTTGCACCATGTGAAATAAAAGTTATTTTGCATTTGCGTTTGAACATCTTAATTTATATTATAACATATTTTAATAAATTCTTCAGGTCTTATTTGGATTTTCTAAAACGGACACCTTCAACTTCGTGAACGTCTTCTGTTACAATAAATGCTCGTGGGTCAACATCGTGTACAACTTCTTTAAGTTTTGGCATATCAAATTTGTTTACAACGCAATAAGTAATGATTTTCTCTTGTTTAGAATATCCGCCGGTGACTTTCATGTATGTGACGCTGATATCCAGTTCTTTCATTATGTATTCACCAATTTCTTGTGAGTATCTTGAAACGATTTTAACGGATTTTGCTTTATCTAAACCTTCTAAAACGGAGTCAATAACTTTGGATGCAACATAATAGGTTAAGATTGAATATAAAGCCCTATCCCAACCTAATAAAAAACCTGCAGCGGTATAAATGAATAAATTCATTCCCATTAATAATTCGCCGACAGAAATTATTTTAAATTGCTTAGAAAGCATTATTGAAAGCATTTCTGTTCCGTCCAGAGATGCGTTATTTCTTAATATAAGACCAACTCCTAAGCCGAGCAAAATGCCTCCGAAAACCGTTGCTAAAATTAAATCTCCGGTTACGGGTTTTAAACCTGAAACAAGGTTTGTTGCGAATGAAAGTAAAGCAATTGCAACAAAGGTGTTTAGGATAAATTTTTTACCTAAAGTTCTGAATGCGAGTAATATAAACGGAATATTTATAACAAAGATGTAAAGACCCAAATTCCCTTGAGTTACATAAGAAGCCATCATTGATATCCCAATGACGCCTCCGTCAATAATTTTATTCGGGATTAAAAACATTTCTAAAGCAACAGAAACTATTAATGCTCCGATTATCCAAAAAAACGATCTTTTTATAAATTCTATGATTAAATCTTTTTTTGTTTTAACTTTCAGTTGCAGTTTCTTTTTTGCTGATAAAAACATTATTTTCCTCGTAGTATTTCAAAAATATTTTTATGCTTAGTTTCTATTTCTTGAGGTTTAATTCCTAAAATAGATTCCAAATCTGTTTTTAAAGTTGTTAAATCTTCATATTTTTTTAATATACCGTCCATGCAAACAGAAACATCTCCGGTTTCTTCTGATACAACCAAGCAAGCTGCATCTGATACTTCTGACATCCCGATTGCGGCCCTGTGCCTTGTTCCGTATTTCCAACTAAGTTTAGGGTCTTCTGTTAGGGGTAACAGAACGCCTGCGGAGTGGATTTTGTTTCCTTCAATTACCATTGCGCCATCATGTAACGGAGTGTTTGGGTGGAAAATTGTTAAAATTAATTCTGTAGATATTTTTGAATCGATACTTGTTCCGACATCTGAATACACCATTGCGCTTAAAGACTTTTTAAAAACAATTAAGGCTCCGGTTTTAGTTTTTGTAAGATATTTAACCGCTTCAATAATTTCTTTTACGATATCAACATCTTGTTCTGCGGCTTCTCTATATGTTCCGCCGGAGAAAAAAGTTCTTTTTATAAATCCGGGTTGCCCTAAATAACCTAAAAATCTTCTAAGTTCAGGTTGAAATATGACAATTAAGCTCAATGCAATTAATGTAACTAATGATTTTAAGAACATTCCTAAAATCTTTAAATCAATCAGAATTAAAATTTCGCTGAAAATCCAAGCAAAAACTAAAATAAAAAGACCTTTAACTAAGTTTTCAGATTGAGTGTTTTGGATGAATTTTTTGTAGAATACTAACAAAATTAATGCAATAAAACAAATCTCAATGATATTAACCCAGTTGAATGAGGAAAACACTGTACCTATATTATTGTGGATAAAAGCAAATAGACCATCTATCATTATTTTTTCAACCTATTGGGAATATTTTCTCTAGCTATCAAATCGTCAAGCGACTCTCTACTTACTATCATATCAGATTGTGAATTATTTACAAGTACCATTGCAGGTTTTTCTGTTCGATTATAATTAGATGCCATTGAATAATTGTAAGCTCCTGTGTTATAGATGCATAATATATCCCCGATATTAAGTTTAGGAAGTGTAATGTCTTCAATCAAAATATCTCCGCTTTCACAGAATCTTCCGGCTATCGTTACTGTTTCAAGTTCTCTACCATCTGTGTTGTTAGCAATTTCTGCTGAATATATGGCTTGATACATTGAAGGACGTGGGTTATCTGCCATTCCTCCATCTATAGCAACGTATTTTCTCCCATTTGGAACTTGTTTTGAACTTCCGACTGTATAGAGTGTAACTCCTGATGTTGAAACTATACTTCTGCCGGGTTCAATAAATATAGTAGGTTCTTCAATATCATACTTTTCAAGTGAAGTTTTTAAAGCTTTTGTAATAGCGTTAGCTAAATCTTCCACAGCCGGAGGGTTGTCTGAATTTGTATATTTTACTCCAAGACCACCGCCGATATTTAATTCTGTTAATATGATTTTGTGTTGAGTTTTAATTCGTGCTAATTCTTTTATTAAGATATCAATTTCATCATAAAAACTTTGTACTTCAAAAATTTGAGAGCCAATATGGGCATGTAAACCTTTTATATTTAGATTTGTGTAAGTAGTTTTTATGAGTTCGATAATTTCATCGGTTTGAGATAAATCAAATCCGAATTTTGAATCGATTTGTCCGGTTTGTATATATTCGTGCGTATGACATTCTATCCCAGGGGTTATTCTTAATAATATATCTACTTTTGTATTTTTTTCTGATGCAATTTTATTTAACAATTCAGCTTCATAAAAATTGTCAACAGAAAATCTTCCGACATTTAAATCGAGGGCTAATTCGATTTCTCTTGCGGTTTTGTTATTACCGTTAAATACAACTTTATTCATATCCGCTCCGGCTTTATAAACCGTATAAATTTCTCCGGCTGAAACTGTATCAAATCCGAACCCTTCGTCTGAAAGAATTTTTGATGTTGCCAATGAACAAAGAGCTTTTGATGCGTACATCATTTTAATATTTTTATAATCTTTGAAAGCTTTTTTATAATCATTACAAATTTCTCGTAAAGATTTTTCATCGATAACATAAAGAGGTGTTCCGTACTTTTTTGCAAGTTCAACTAAATTGCAGCCGCCGATGGTTAATTCATTATTTCGGACTGTGGTAATGGGTTTTAATAGTTGATTTACGCTCATTTTCACCTCTTAAATTCTCTTATTCTCTTATATCTATTCCATTTTAGCAGAAAAACTCATCTTATACAATAAAAAAAACGCCTTTGAAAAGGCGTTTTTTGTCTTTAATATTTTTCTTAAGAGTTTTGTAATCCTCTTTTGAATTCTTCCGGTCTGCTTGAACGAGATAATGCATCTTCAAGAGTAATTTTCTTTTTCAAGTATAAATCTCTTAAAGACATTTCAAGAGTTTGCATACCGAAACCTGAGTTTGTTTGCATTGTTGAATAAATTTGTGCAGCTTTAGCTTCACGAATTAAGTTTGCAATAGCAGGGATTACCAACATAACTTCTTGTGCCATAACACGACCTTGTTTTGTTCCATCCGGTTGCAACAAAGGTAATAATGTTTGTGAGAATACTGCAACCAAAGAGTTTGAAAGCTGTACTCTTACCTGTTGTTGTTGTCCTTCAGGGAAAACGTCAATGATACGGTCGATTGTTTGAGAAGCTGAAGAGGTGTGTAATGTACCAAACACTAAGTGGCCTGTTTCAGCTGCTGTTAAAGCTAATCTAATAGTATCTAAGTCACGCATCTCACCAACAAGAATGATATCAGGGTCTTCACGAAGAGCTGCTTTTAATGCGTTAGCAAAACTTCTTGTATCTTGTCCTAATTCTCTTTGGTGAATGATAGATCTTTTTGACGGGTGAATAAACTCGATAGGGTCTTCAATTGTCAAAATGTGTTCTGAGCGTGTTTCGTTTATATAGTTAATCATTGCTGCAAGAGTTGTTGATTTACCAGAACCTGTAGGTCCTGTAACAAGAACCAATCCTCTAGGTTTTTCAGCAATCTTTTTAACGGTTTCAGAAAGTCCGAGTTCTTTAAAAGAAGGAACTTTAGAAGAAATTACACGGAATGCTGCTGCATAATTGCCTCTGTCTTTATAAATATTAACCCTGAAACGGCTTAGTCCTTGAATACCGTATGAAAAGTCAAGTTCCCAGTCTTGTTCAAGTTTACGTCTTTGTTCTTTGTTTAACATTGGGAATAACAGAAGTTCTACTTCTTCAGGTTTTAATGCAGGGACGTCCATTCTTTGAAGGTTTCCGTCAATACGAACAACCGGAGGTAATCCTGCTGAAATATGTAAGTCAGATCCTCTCTGTTTTACAACAACTTCCAAGTATTTTTCTATAAGCATTTAAAAGCCCTCTTAATTACATTCTTTCTCATTAAAATGATACCATAATTAATATTTAATGTAAATAAATTTTGTTTACATCAAATCAATATTCAATCATTTGAAGTAGTTATTTTGACAAAAAATCGTTAATAGCTTTTGCAGCTTTTTTTCCTGCACCCATTGCGTTTATGGCATTTGATGCCCCGACCGGTGCGACATCACCTCCGGCAAATATTGCAGGGATATTAGTTTCTCGGGTTTCTTCATTAACTACAAAATAACCTCTTCTGTCGGTCTCAAACTCTATACCGTCATCATTTGCCGATTTTTGAATAATAGGATTCGGTCCTGTGCCGAGAGCTACAATTACGGTATCAATATCAATATTTTTGAATCTTCCGGTGCCCATAGGACTTCTTCTTCCTGATTCATCAGGTTCACCAAGTTCCATTATTTCGAATTTCATTCCGTCAACATATCCTTTGTTTTCAAGAATTTCAATCGGAGCGTGTAAGAAAATAAATTTTACACCTTCTTCTTTTGCGTGCCTGATTTCTTCCAGTCTTGCAGGAAGTTCAGCTTCAGTTCGTCTGTAAACGATATAAACGGTTTCAAAACCGACTCTTACCGCAGTTCTTGCCGCATCCATGGCAACGTTTCCTCCGCCGATTACGGCAACGGATTTGCCGACTTTTAAAGGAGTCGGAGTTGAATCTTCGTTAGCTTGCATTAGATTAACTCTTGTTAAAAATTCATTAGCAGAGAATACTCCGTTAAGATTTTCCCCCGGAATATTCATCATTTTTGGTAAACCTGCTCCTGAGCAAATGAAAATTGCATCAAACCCGTCTTCTTTAAGTTGGTTTAAAGTTATAGATTTACCTACAATTACGTTTTTTTCAAATTTAACACCCATAGCTTTTAAGTTATCAATTTCTCTGTCTAAAACTTTTCTTGGTAACCTGAAAGGAGGTATTCCATATCTTAGAACCCCGCCAAATTTGTGTAAGGCTTCGAATACTGTAACATCATGCCCGGCCTTGCGTAAGTCTGAAGCTGCAGTTATTCCTGCGCAACCTGAACCAATGATTGCAACTTTCTTACCGGTAGGTATTATTTCAGGTGTTTTTGCTGAAGTATTATCGCCTACATATCTTTCTAAAGCTCCGATTGCGATGGCTTCCCCTTTAATTCCTAGTACGCAATTTCCTTCACATTGGCGTTCTTGAGGACAAACTCTGCCACAAACAGAAGGTAACATGCTTGTTTCTCGAATAATTTCTCCGGCTTTTTCTAAATTATCTTCTTTTAATGCTTTTATAAAGTCCGGAATTTGAATATTTACCGGGCAACCTTGCACGCATCTTGGGTTTTTACAATTTAAGCATCTTGAAGCTTCTGTTTTTACTTGTTCAGGAGTAAGATTTTCTTCTACCGCATCAAAATTGGTTCTTCTGATGTACATATCTTGTTCTACTGCTCGTTGTCGCATAAATATTCCTCATTCTTTATATTATTTAAACTTAAATTAAGTATATCAAAAAATGCTTTTATTGTATAATGTGTTTATGAAGAATATTATTTTTATATTTGGAACACGTCCGGAAATAATCAAGCTTGCTCCCGTAATACTTACCTTAAAAAAGTATCCGGAGAGTTATAATGTTATAATTTGCAATACTGAACAACAAAAAGAACTTTCAAATCAAACCCTTGCATATTTTGGATTGAAGGCTGATTTTAATTTGGATTCAATGCGGGAAAATCAATCACTAAGTTCTATACAATCAAGATTGTTAACATCTTTGGACGAAGTTTTTAATAATAATAAAATTGATGCGACAATCGTACAAGGCGATACGATGACTGTATTATGCGGGGCTTTAACAAGCTTTTATCACAGAATTCCTGTTTTTCATGTAGAGGCAGGTTTGCGCTCATATGATATTTACGAACCATTTCCGGAAGAAGTAATGCGTCAAATGACTTCTCGTGTGGCAGAACTTCATTTTGCTCCGACAGATGTAAATAAAGAGGCTTTGTTAAAAGAAAATATTCATAGTGATAAAATTTGTGTTGTAGGAAATACTGTTATTGATGCTCTTTCTTGTTTATCTGAATCAGTAATAAATGATGCTCGTGAATTTTTCGCTGAAAAAAATATTATTGTTGACGATAAATTGGTTTTAATAACAGCTCATCGCAGGGAAAATCACGGAGAAAGAATTGATAGGATTATTGATGCGATTTCTTATTTAGCAAAAAAATACCAAAATCATACTTTTGTGATTCCTGTTCATCCAAATCCTAATGTAAAAAATAAAATAGAGAAATTACTCGGAAGCTTTGCCAATATTCATTTGTTGCCGCCGTTGGATTATCCGAAGTTGGTTTATTTAATGAAAAATGCCAAACTCATTTTGACTGATTCAGGCGGTATTCAAGAAGAAGCACCGACTTTTGCTTGCCCAACACTTGTAATGAGATATGAAACTGAACGAAAAGAAGGAATTGATGCAGGTGTTTCAAAATTGGTAGGTGCTGACTATGAAAAAATTGTCGCAGAGAGTGAAAAAATACTATCATTACCGAAAGAGCAAACTCGTTTAAGCGTTCAAAATCCTTACGGAGATGGTTTTGCCAGTGAAAGAATTGAAAAATCTTTGAGAAAATATTTTGTTTAAAAAACTCTTTTTTAATTAATTGTAAAATCATGTAACCATTTAATTTGTCTGAGGTATTTCTCTATATACATCAAAATTTCTTCATGTTAGAATTTTTTTAAAAGGAATTATATTATTCTTAGTATGACTTAGTAAGAAAAGGAGAAAATACTAATGGCTCAAAAGAGAGTATGGTTATTCCGTGAAGGTAATGCGGATATGAGAAATCTCCTTGGTGGTAAAGGTGCTAACCTTGCTGAAATGACTAACTTAGGTCTGCCAGTTCCACCGGGATTGACTATCACAACAGAAACATGTATGGATTACATCAACGCCGGTAACAAAATGCCAGAAGGTTTGATGGATGAAGTAAAAACAGCTTTAAAAGAAGTAGAAGCTCAAAAAGGTCAAAAATTTGGCGATCCTGTTAACCCTCTATTGGTTTCAGTTCGTTCAGGTGCTAGAGTTTCAATGCCGGGTATGATGGAAACTATCCTTAACCTTGGTTTAAACGATGAAACTGTAGAAGCTATGATTAAGCTTACTAATAACCCTCGCTTCTGCTATGACTCATACAGAAGATTCTTAACTATGTTCGGTTCAGTTGCTTGGGAAATGGACAGACAAAAATATTTCGAATCTGAATTAGAAAAAGTTAAAGAAAGAGAAGGCGTTAAACAAGATACAGAAATTTCTGCAGAAGGTTTAAAATCTCTTATTCCTGT